>JAGRDI010000020.1:10759-19615 GCA_020432765.1 Anaerolineales bacterium
AAACCATCCATAGATACGGCAACAGAGGAGATAACAACAGACGTCGAGCCTGACTGGGCGATGGTCAAGAAACGGCCGTTGGTGCAGCAAGACAAGCGTGAACCCATAAAATGGTCATCAACCAAACCAAAGCCCTGGCCCAAACTACCTGATCCGCCACCAATGGTAAGGGAAACCCAAAATAACAAGCGCCAACAGGCCAGGATCGAGCGTTTACGTCGCGAACAAAAAGGTGAATTGTGGAACGAGTAGCTTTCCTAATTGAAGCCACACACACACGCATTGCCTGTATGCTTAATCCTGAAAGCTTTGAGATTCGGCGCAGTTCAGGTGTCACACGCACCAGTGCCGGGCAACTAGTCGATAGCGACTTGTCCGACGATCCACTGATTTTTTCCGGGCGTGGCAGCACCGACATTAACCTGCAGCTGCTTTTTGATGTCACACTGGCCGGTTCTACCATCCACAGCAATGATGTGCGTGCGTTGACTGGCCCATTATGGGAGTTGGCCGAATATAAAACGGATAGACGCACAGTCCAAGAGCTGCCCATAGTGCGTTTTATCTGGGGTAAAGCCTGGAACATTCCTGTCATTGTCTCGGGAGTAAGTGAACGCTTTGAACGCTTCAATAATGATGGCACAGCGCAGCGTTCTTGGCTGGCATTAAGTTTGATGCGGGTCAGTGAAATTGTGCGCAGCAACGCTGTACCCAAGGCGCTTGATCCGGCCAAAGTACCGGCGCGAATCATACAAGAAGGGGGCGATCCTAGCTGGGGTGCGCATCAAATTTTGGGCGGTGGTGTAGAGGGTGACCGGCTCGATCAATTAGCGGGCCAATATTATGGCCGGCCTGACATGTGGCGGCTTATTGCAGTCGCCAACCATATCGATGATCCCAGCAATGTACCGGCGGGTACAGTGTTACAAGTACCGCCACTTTCGATTTTGAGGAGGTCGGGTTGAATAACGTGCAAGCCTTTCCGCAAATCGTGATCACGATTAATGGCAAATTACTCACAGTACAAGATATGCAGGGACTTGCCGAGATTCGTGTGCGCCAGGGATTGTCCGTACCTGCACAATGTGAGCTGCTTTTTCGTGCACCACCGGGACCTTTAACTGAGGCTGAAAAGGTAAAGATCGGCGCAAAGGTACAAGTTGATGTACAAGGGACATTGTTTATTGGGGAAGTAACGGCCGTTGAGCATGTATATACCGCCCAAAATGTACACGAAATCTACGTGCGCAGCTATGATGCCCTTTACCGCATGCGCAAGAACCAATCTGTGCGGATCTTTAAAAATGCACGCTTGTCCGATTTGGCGAGAAAATTTGCTGCCCAGGCAAATGTTAATTTAGCAAAATCAAACACAAGGGGTGTCAATACGCAGTGGCCGCTGGTTTATCAACATCAACAATCAGATCTTGAACTGCTGAATGATTTAGCCGGGCAAGTGGGTCTGTACGCTGTCATCAAGGGTGCTGAATTAAATCTAGTTTCCCTAGATGGCAGAGGAGATCCAATCCAATTAACATTAGGCGGCAATTTGAACACAGCCCGTATCGAGACGAATGCTGACGCTTTGGTAAATCGGGTTGAAGTGCGTTCCTGGAATCCACAAAATGCGGAATATTCTCAGATTGATTCTGCTAGATTAAATGGCATTACGGTCAGTTCAAGGATCAGCCAACAGATAGCAACCAGCAAACGTACATTAATCAACAAACCTTCGGCTCATAGTGGGGCCGGCAAAATTGCTGCGGAAGCGGAATTAATGCAGCGTGCAGCAACTGGCGTACGCTTTTGGGGCATAACCGATGGGCACAGCGGCTTGCAGCCAGGGGTAATCATCGACGTGGTAGGTGTAGCCAGGGAAGTTGAAGGTCTTTATGTGCTGACTGAAGCCGTGCACACGATCAATGCCCAATCAGGTTATGAAACCGAATTGTTTACGATGCCACCCACAGCACCCAAAAAATCGAGTAGTGATGTTATCACATTGGGCAAAGTCATTGACGTACGTGACTCGGATAATCTCGGCCGTCTTAAAGCCAGTTTGCCAACTTATGGTGATGTCGAAACGGACTGGATGCAGATGTTAAGCCCCGGCGCAGGTGCAGGCAAAGGGTTTGTCGCGCCACCAGAAAAAGGGGATATGGTGCTTATCCTGTTGGTACATGGTAATCCCGCCTTTGGGCTGGTTATCGGAGGCTTGTATAGTGAAAAATCAAAACCCCCAGAAACGCGAGGTTTGGGTAACAAGATTGCTGGTAACGCCTGGATCACAGCAGGGGGTCAGCGTGTGGAATTGGATGATGGCAAAAATGTCATTCGCCTAGAAAACAATGAGGGTGCTTATATTGAGATTGCCGGCGACAAAATTACCATTGCCGGTGGCGCGATAGATTTTAAGCGCGTTTAGCAAGCTATGAAGATTTTAACGGTTGATGCCAAGATAACTTGTAAACATATTACTGGAGTAGCGCAGTTGTTTACGCCACAAAATTTGGTGACGGTAAACGGCCGCCCTGTCCTCATCAAAAACGATCCTGAACGTAAACCGATTACCGGTTGTGCCAATCTGGGGCCGACGATCAAACCATGTACAATGACTCTGAACGCGACCGCCGGCTATTCTAACTTTGTACGCATTAACGGCCGTTCAATTTGCCTGGACACAATAACCGGCCTGACAGATGGTACCCCACCGGGCACTGTGCAATATATCGTCCGTAACCCAGGACAAAGCCTGGTAACTGAACTTTGATGAACACAAAACATTACACTGCATGGCGCTTCAATCACCCAGACCTCGATCCAGGACATAGTGGCCTAAACCTGACCCCACGCCAGAGCATCGCTATGGTAACGGAGGATGAAGCTGTACGTCAGGCAGTCTTGTTATTAATTTCGACACGGCCTGGCGAAAGATTAATGCGCCCAGATTATGGTTGTGATATTTTTCAACTCGTTTTTTCGCCGAATGATGACACGACTGCCGCCATAGCCATCCACTATGTACGCCAGGCACTGCTGCGTTGGGAACCACGCATTGACATTGTTTCCCTTGATTCGCGGCGTGACCCGGCAAACCCCACCCTATTGATAATCACTTTGGAGTACCAAGTGCGTGCTACCAAAACAAATGAGCAGATCGAGTTAGCTTTAGATTTGTCTGGAGAAATTGCCTGATGCCTCTTCGTGTTCCAAATTTAGACGACCGTAACTGGCAGGATTTAGTTAACTCTGCAATCGACGAGATTAAAACCAACCTCGATACAAATTGGAACGATTTGTCGCCAGGCGATCCCGGTGTTGTCTTATTGGAAGCATTTGCTTTTTTAACAGAGCAGATGATATATAGACTGAATCGTTTGCCAGAGAAAGCGTATGTGGCTTTTTTGCGCTTATTAGGTGTATCGCTGTACCCGCCAACAGCGGCTAAAGTTAAAGTTGAATTCTGGTCTGATTCTGAGACAACTGAAACAATAACAATCCCCCTTGGCCAACCGTTAACCATGAGTGCGAAAAGCGGTGATGAAGCACCCATTTTCGTAACCACACAAGAAATTGAGATTAGACCTGAGCATAATGAAGGTAATCCGGCAACTGTAATTGCACGCCAATGCCAATGGGTACAAGAAGAGCGCCTAGGAACAAGTAACGGCCAACCTGGGCAACAGTTTCAACTTGCCAACACACCTGTAGTCGCCAAGATGGGCAACGACCTCGATCTGAAAGTAGGCATTGAAGTTGATCTTTCCGAAAGTAGTCACAATGATTGGACAGCGACCGATGGCAAGCGATTCCGAATTTGGAATGAAGTAACAACGTTTGCCAATCTCAGTGAGAACGACCATGTATTTATTGCAGACCGTTTACTGGGAATAATCCAATTCGCTGCAGCAGCACGTATCTCAAATGCAGAGGGCTTGAGTTCTGCAATAAAATCATTTGCGGCTGTACCGCCAAAAGGCAAAGAGATTCGCGTTCGGTACAGTTGGGGCGGTGGCGATGATGGCAACATCGCACCGCGCACATTGGATGTATTCGCCGATGTGCCCGGCCAAACGACGATTGATGGGATCGCGTTAACCAATCCTCGTCGTGCTTGGGGTGGACTGGATGCCGAATCTATTGAAAATGCACTGCGGCGCGGCCCTTATGAAGTCCACTCATTAGAACGGGCAGTCACTGCGCGTGATTTTGAGCAGCTTACATTACGCAAATCGCCCGCCATCAACCGCGTTAAAGCATATACAAAATCGGGCGTTTGGCGGCACGCCCAGCCGGGAACAGTTAAAGTTGTCCTGGTACCCAAATTACCGCCAGACAAACGTCAGCCAGTTAGCGAATCCGCATTAATCGACCATCAATCTGCCGATGAACTGCCAGCAATCCAGCATGAACTCGCAGAAAAAAGCCCTTTAGGCACACGCATAGAATTACAGTGGGCCCGCTATAAAAAGGTGTGGGTAACAGCCGAATTACTCATAAGCGGCCCCGAAAGTCCGGCCGAAGTGCGCCAGCGGATCACAGATAGACTCAATGGTATCATTTCGCCATTGCCACAGCTTGACACCCAACAACAACCAATCAATTCGGCTAACACGAACCAAAATATAGAGCAAGTATACGAACGCAGGCTTGAAGGCATTTATGAAAATGGATGGCCATTTGGACGTAGTTTGAGATTAGCCGATGTGTCACGCTTTATCCTGGCGACTGAGGAAAATGTTTCTCTGATTAGTTCGCTGGCTTTGCACATCGCTGATGCACCAGATAGACAAGTTCACGCTTTGGCGGCTGATTATTTCCAGGAACAGACCTGGTATGCAGCCAGTGGCAATCGTCTGTTAAGGTCAGTGAATGATGGCGCAGGTTGGGAGCTGATGTTGGAATTTTCAGCTGCCGGCGGCGGGCTTGTGCATGAGTCAATTGGTGGCAGTGATGTATGGCAATGGGAACCAATGCCCGTTGATCGTGAAGAAACGATTCGTCTGCTAAAACCAAGCCCACACCAACCTGGCATTGTGGCGATGTCTACAGAGATTATTCAGGAAGATGGTACTCGGCTTTCACCACTTTATTTTTCAGTTGATTGTGGTGATAGCTGGTATAATCTCATCGCCGATCTGAATAGTGAAATTGAAGATATGGCCTGGCTAAATCGCTCAGGTCGTTACATCTTATTATTGGCAACGACGAAAGGTCTCAATGAAGTCGATATTTCACTAAGCAGTCAAAATGTGCCCGAAGAGGCGTCTGTCTCGCTTATTCCGGTGATGCCGCAGGGTTCGGTTGGGGGACGCCCGGATCACCCAGTTTATGCAGTTGCTGTGATTCAAGGCAAGCGCGGCAATTTACGGGTGGCAATTGCGCTCAAACATCGAGAGGGGGTTTATATTTCTGACAGCCCTTACCTGACACGTATTGATGATTTGGTAAACGCAGAGGCAACGGCCGTTGCTGAACCCTTAGCGCATGTTGAACGTGCAGGCAGTTTTCGTTATCTTGGTTTGAGGGGTGAAGATATACGCCACCTGAATGTGCAGTACCTGGGAAAACGTGTATTCCTTTGGGCCGGCGCAATGGCCCAGGCCGACAGTGGACGCGGCTGTCATCGCTGGCAATTTGATGACGTGCCCAGACTTGTCACAGATCAAGGCCAATGGATTAGTCAAGGTTGGAATGGTGGCAGTTGTTATGCCCTTACCTTCTTAAAACCGACAAACGCAGCCGAGCATAACGAGCCAGCACAAGAAGGTGCTAAAGCTTTGGTTTTGGCAGTGACTGCCTGGGGCGGTGTGCAAACAGTGCGCTATGATCCCAATAACAACACTGCCGATCTAATCTGGCAGCCGTTACAGCACCAGGAATTACCCTTACGTGGTGCCCAACTAAGTGATGAACGTGACTTTTTTGTACCAACAGATGCAATTGCGGCTAATGCCGATTCTGAAGGTGCCACACAACAAATAGTCATGGTTGGCGGTGCCAAAGGTGTTTATCGCAGCCGTGACCGCGGTAACCATTATGAAACCGTTTCCCAAACCAATTTCAAACAGCTAAAAGATGCCATAACAATCCCTCAAGATATGTTATTTTTATCTGGACCACATGCTATTCAAGTAGATTTTGATAGAGGAATGACCGATAAAATTCGTTCTTCACCCGGTGCTAACCAAGAATCCGTGTCAGGGGATGAGCATGGAACAATATAAAATTGCGCGGCTGCTGCCAACAATTTTCCAACGCACGCTTGCAGATGAAGAAGGGCTGCTCGCTGGGCGACCCAATACACTGGCGGCTTTGTTGGCCGTGATGGAACAATTGCATGCACCGGCTGAACAGGTATTACAAGAACTGGCACACTATTTTGACCCAGATTGTGTGCACGCGGCGTTTATTCCTTTTTTAGCTTATTGGGTCGATAAGGACATTCTGTTAGATGCTGACGGCAATTTTCCGGCTGGCATGCAAAGAATGCGCGATCTGATTCTTGCATCGGTTGAGCTATCCAAGATGCGCGGTACCCGTGTCGGCCTGCGCGACTTTCTGGCTACAGCAACCGGACTAAAAAAAGACCAAATCACGATTACAGATTCCATCGAACAGCCGTTTCACTTTATAGTGACGTGTCCCAATGGGGACGATAAAGTAAAGCGATTAATAGTAAAAATCATTGAGTTGGAAAAACCGGCTTACGTAACCTACGAGATTTCTTATGATCAGTAATGATGAACGCTTCAGATTCGATATTAGCCCCGAACCACGTTATGCCAATGTGAATGTGTCAGAGGGTAATTTTGTGGATGTCGTTTTTACAGTTCAGAACCGCAGCCATCGAGCGGTGCGCGTAGAAGCGATTGTCAACGCCCTCACTGGGCCAAATGATTCACGCGGCGAACCGCTGCCCACGGAGATTTGGTCGGATTGGTTTACGGTTTTGGGTGCACAAGAGCTGTATTTCGACAATACAAGCGTTAAACATATTACCGTGCGTATTACCTTGCCCAATCGATTGCTGTATGGTATGTATAAATTCCAATTATTGATTGTCGGGGTTGATGATCCCGATGAGGAATTGGCTGAAAGCGATACGGTTGCGGTGAAAGTTTCAGGGTCAGGCATTAATGTCGGCCGTTTCGTAGTGATAGCGCTCTTAATTTTAGCAGTCATCATTCTGCTGGCGGTTGGAGCCGCATTGATATTTCAACCAAGGCCGCGTTTAGATGTCAATTTGGCCGCACCATTAAATGCAACACCTGGCAAAGTAGCTAACTATACAGTCACTATCAAGAATGCGCGCCAGTCAGATGCGACAAATGTAGCGCTGCATTATAAGCTGCCGGAAGGGGTTATCGGTGCAACTGCTTTTGTACCCAATGCAGCTTTCCGTTATTGTGAAGAAGATGTGCGTGATATCCATTGTAATCTGGGCACTTTAAAGGCAGACGAAACAAAAATTGTACAGATAGATTTTATTCCTGGCCCATTTCCAACATATCCAGCAACGATCACAAATACGGAAACGGTTACAGTGACAAGTTCCTTGGATGATCAATCAGCCAGCACACCAGCTGCGGTTAAAATCCAAACAACTGAGATTTTAACCCCGACTGAACTCTCGGTTGCAATTGATCCGTCGGTGGCAACGGCCGTATTAGACGAACCAGTTACCTATAATGTTATGGCCTGGAACAATATCACGGATACCGATGTATTGACATTAACCTATCATTTGCCGGCGAAAATGCATTATGAGGATCCAATACCGAAACGCTGCGAGCTGCTAGATGACTATTTCACGATGATTTGTGTGTCTGATAAATTAAACTACAACTCAGCCAATCCAGATATTGCTTCATTCGTGATTAAAGCGATTCCTGCGGATACGGCCACTGCCTTTACCAGCAAGGTAACAGATGTCGAATATGTTACCTCTGAGGGCGTGAAACCAGATTTTGACGGTGAAGATTCAACAAATTTAGAAACGTTGGGAGCAAAAGTCGATACGCGCACAGTAAACAGCGCCTTGCAATTTAATGGCATCGATGATTGGGCAGAACTAGGTTACCAAAAAGCACCTGAAAATTTTACGGTTGAAATGTGGGTGCATCCCGTTTCAACCAATGATGGGCAAAGTTTTATTGGTGCTCATAAGCTAGATGAATTCGAGGAAGATGTTCAAAATGTTTTTCTGGCCGGTTATTGGGAAGATGGCTTACACATCAATCTCAATGGGGAGTCACACACCTTGGCAGATATGAAGATGACGGATCGTTTTCATTTGGCCGTGGTAGTAAAAAAACGTGATAATGATTCTTCGGAGGTAACTGTTTATGTCGACGGCCGTCTCGTCAATGATTGGGTTGATGGCAATGAAGATGATTCATTATGTGATGGCTGCATCATTTTTGAAGAAACCCTTGATGGCAGTCAAACATTACCCTGGGTTTTAGGTCAAGATTGGGATCAAGGCAGCCAGGGACCAATACCATCCGACTTTTTTCATGGTTCCTTAAATGATGTGCGTATTTGGGAAACTGCCTTAGGCCAGGATGAAATACAACGTTATATGCAGCTCCGTCCCCCTGTCGATAGTCCAGGTTTGGTGGCTAATTGGCGTCTAGAACCGGTCACACCCGATAGTCCGGTGTTGGTTGATCGGATAAACACGGCAAACAACGGGACACGTAAGGGACATGTGGGCTGGGGCGAACCAGTGACACGCTTTGGTTCAGCATTGGTTTTTGATGGTCTGTCTGATCTACTTTTCTATACGCCGCCACAAGAGCCTTTAGCCGAAAATAACGGAGAAACCGCTGTGGAAGAGTTAGATGATGCGGC
>JAGRDI010000020.1:19635-28658 GCA_020432765.1 Anaerolineales bacterium
TGATCCATGGCAGGTATGGCACAAATACGGGGCATCACAGGCGGCGTTAACCGATAATAATGCTGTGACTACAACGAATATCATCACAACATCTATGGGTCCGTGGATCAGCGTGAATAATATTATCACAACAACCATGAGTGCCTGGGTTTTTGTCGAAGGCACACCTTCTGTTGAGCAGCTGATCCTCGGCACGTTTGATAAAGGCATCGTCGCCTTAGCCATTGATAACGATGGCCATGTCGTTGCCGTTACCCAATCACCAGATGATCAAACCTGGCATTCCAAAAAAGATGAGCAGGTCATTCCAGCCAACCGTTGGGTACATTACGCTGTCGTTTTTGATGCCGAAACTGATGAAACAGGAACACCTCAACAGCGCATCACCCTATATCGCAACGGCCAAGTTCAAAAAGGAGTTCGTTCACAGTGGAATCCCCTGGAACAACTCGAGTTTTTAGCTTGCCTGCCAGGCGTTTATATAGGTGGGGGATGTACCGAAACCGACAGACTCAAGCTGGCCGGCCGTCTGGATGAAGTACGTCTTTGGAATCGTGCGCTTGACCAAGATGAGATTGACAGTTGGCGCAATTTGCCCGGCATCATGTTTAATGAAGTTGCTTACTGGCCATTTGACGACAGCCCAAATCGCAGCGGAACAAAAGCCTGTGTCAGCGCACCAGGTGCTGCAGATTCTCAATTTACCTGCGCACTGCACTACGACGCCACTGCACTGGAAGGGCAAGGCGCTATTGTTTCATCACCAACAACAGTAGAGGGGCCTACATGGATAGAGGCCGATTCACGTCTTGAACAACAATTTCTCGAACGTCAATGAGCCGTAGAACAGCTGCTTTGTTAATTGTTGTCTTGCTAATTCTTGCTTGCTGCTTTTCGTTGGCACTGGGGTTGAATGTGCGCCAACCCACGTTTTTACAGCAAGCCCAATTTAGCGGCAGTGACCTGACGCGACCAGCCGTCGCCGATGTGCGTAACCGGTTGACAACGCAAGTGCGTGCTCGTGATATCACGGTTACTGATGGTACAAGCCAGGGCTGCCGGATACAAGGCAGCAGTTTGGTTGTGCCCGAAGATGTGACTTGTCGCTTTGGCATCCCAGCTGATGTAAATCAAACCCGTCAGTTGAACCTTGCAGTAGCGGCCCCTACGTTGTCGGTTGAATCTTTGTTAGAGCAAGAACTGTCCGTCTCGGTTGATAAACAGTTGGTACAAGGACAACGGCCGTATCCCTATGACATCTATCGCAATGAAAACGCCGCCATCGCACGCTTGAGCCTACACAGTTGTACAGTTGCCAAAGATCCGGTTGGGGAAGGAACGGCCGTGCCTAAAGCAGCTTGCACCCTCAAAATCGGCCGCTAGTTACGCTGGTTTAAGCGCCAGAATGATAGCGAGAATTGCAAAGACAGCCATCACGATCGCCAAGATGATACCAATGATGATCACGATGATCGCTGCGATCGCATCAGTAATGCTGACCAGGAAGCCAGGCACAATCCCATATAACAATGTAACCAGGATATTGGCAACAAAAGAGACGATCACAAAAACAACCAGGCCCAAGTTTTGTAGAAAACGCTCGTGCGCCAAAACAAGCAGCACAACAAAGAGGATCTTGAGAAAAAACAAAAATGAAAGCACAGCATTTGCGGCTCCGCTGGGAAACGAGCCAAAAATAATCAAATAAGCCAGCGTGCCAAAAGGGAAAGAAAGCAGCATTGCCACCATCGTAATCAATTTGGCCAAGACCACAAATACTTTAATAATCGCGGCCAAGATGAGTAAAATCGCAAAAATAAGCGTCAAAATGCCCTGTATTTTGGCCTGAATGTACTCAGGCAGCAGTAAAGCAAGAGTCATCAACGCAATGCTAAACAGCAAAAAACTATCGACAAATTGTAATGATTCAACCCCAAAGCCAGATAAATCACTCGGTAGTTGGTTAACCTCATTTTGTTTTTTATTGCGCAGTGCGTCTAGCTCTTGCTGTTGTTCCGCGCTAAAGAAGCGTATTGCTTCACCAACAAGCGTAGTCGGATCAGGGGCTTGTAAACTTTGGGGAACCCACATGCCAACAAGTTGCGGACTCAGGGCACTACGCTCGATCAGTACAATCACGAAAATGAGCAGCAGTGCGAGAATCAGGAAGGGAGTTCTCAGTTTGCCCATAACGACTTCTTTGTGTTTTTTAAGCAGCCCATAAAGTTATTGTTAGTTTCTGGACTCTGGCGTTTTTATTTTATCAGAGGAGACATGTCAGGTTTTATGATCAATTTGTTCATACTCTACTTGTGATAGAAAACTGACATGTCTAGAATTCGCCAGATTCCAGTTAGTTTGTAGTTTGCGGGATTTCAACAGTTACTTTGTTTTTTTGTTGACGCTTGAGATCATGCTGCCGGTTTTGCATTTGACGACGCGAGTTTTGTCCAAGGAGCAAACTAATGAGCGCTAAAATCATGCTGCCCAAATACATCCAGTAAATATTATCCAGGCCAGTTTCTAAACCCAGGTAAACCCACAACAAAAGGGCGCTAATAACTTTGGTGAGACTGCGGCCGATGCCACTGATTTCTGCCCAGCGTTTAGGTTTGACAATGAGAAAAGGATAGAGATAGACGATTTCAGCAGCGATCCAGAGCAATATGGCCGGAGCACTGTAATAGATAGCGATCAGATGCTCATTAGCAAGATCCGGCAGGCGCTGGAGATAGGCTGTCACACCGGCAAGAATAATTGTGAAAAAGCCAATGAAAATGGTGGCTAACGGCAGCACGCTGTGGTGTTTTTTGCCGGCAGGTTGAGCAACGGCCGTATGCATATTATTTTCTGTAGAAGCAGCTGTTGTTGGTTCTTGGTCTGTTCTCCAGCGCCTAAACCAATACCAAAGAGCAGCAAGGCGTTGGCGCAATGCTGTGTTTCGTTTGCCACGCCAAATCTGAACCACCAGCCAAAGACCGATCATACACGTGATCAGCCCCAATGCCAGACCCATGATCCAAAAACGGGGAAATCGCAAACTAAGCAGCGGGGTCGTGCCAATGCCAACAAAAATACAAAGAATTTGCAAAAATTCAGCCACCGTTTGGCCATGCACTTCATCTGGGGCGTAATATGCGAATGTTTGGTTATCTCTGCCAGGTTCGTTTTGCATTCTTATCTCTATGTTAAAATTTTATCTGAATTTCACCGGGTTTATTATTGCGCAAGAAGATCAAATATGTATCTTGGTTTGCTGGAATTCAACTGCCATCTGAAAATCGGTATTTTGCACTGATTGATGTTTATTTTTGATGCCGTTAGCCATACCGATACACGTACCTGCGAAAGCGATCACCGCGCCGATAAGCAGCATCACCCACCAGGCTTCTGGACCCATCACTTCTCGGTTTTGGATATGGGCTTGCATTGCCCAAGCAAAATTGGCCGTAATGAAAATAATGATCAAAACATCGCCGATAATCTCAAGGACACTTTTGGTGATAGAGAGTTCATCCGTGCCAGCCTTTGCCGCTTTAACCAAATTGATAAGTTCGGCTATCCCCCAAGAGATAGCAGCAAACAGACCAAATAGATAAGCACCAATAAGGCCATATGTAAGAACCAGTGTCAAACTAACAATCACAATATCAAAAATGAGCAAACCAATTGTCAGTGAAAATAAGATGATTAGGGTGATTAAAAAACCTTGTGACGCTTTCAAACCAATTTGCCCTGAGCTTTTACTTAGTAAAACAATACAAATAATAATCGAGCCCATGAAAACGATAAGCCAAAAAGCTGCCAGGCCATACATAGCGGCCGCGCCAGCCCCTTGCAAGGTGGGAGGCGCCATCATCGCGGTTGTGTCAGCTCCTTGCAAATTATTTGAGCTATCAAATTGGGGTGTCATGAGCGATAGAACTGTGCCCACAGCAACAAAAGCATTCAGTAACCCAAAGATTGCATACTCGCTGTAATCCTGCACCTTATATTTGATACCGCGTGCCAATAATGATAATCCCACTAATAGTGCAAAGAGAGAAGCGATTTGACCAATCCACCAGAATGTAGGATGCGGCGATGCGGCGTAGGCGCCAACACCAGCAATGACGCCAATGGAATTAGCAAAATCACCCATGGTTGTGCCGCCAAATGCCTTTTTGGACGTCCACATGACGACATTGACATTGGCGGGCACTGAACTAGGCTTGAACAGTGACAGCAGGAAAAAAATGATCAGTAAGACAGCCACAACACCTAAAATAACGGCCGTAGCAATTGGTTCGACCAAGGAGATTAATGCGACACCAACAATAAAGAAAGCACCAAAAATGACAAGCATTAACATGCTGCCAATTGACGATTTTTTATACAAGGCGACAAAAAAGAGGATGAAGGCGACAACCGCAATGCCAATGAATATCATGCCTACGATAAATTCTGCACAATTAACTTGAGTACACATATTGATGTGTTTCTCCCTCTATTTTCGACTAACACTAAACTGAATTTCTAAAACTACAATTCATTGAAGGTGAGGCTCGGGGCAGCAACGGCCGTTTCCGTCACAGCCGCAATCGCCGTCTGCCGTTCTTCTTCACTGTCAAACATCTGGCTGACAGCGATGACCTGATGATTACCTGCCAGCAATACAAAGTAAAATCGGCCGTCAGCAGCCATTTTCTGCTCGAAACGATCAGTAAGTAAGACATTTTTTTTGACCGAATCAATCCCGTTTTCACAGCCCTGGCCGGTACGATACCCTTGACTGGTTAACAAGATTTGTCCGCTATCATCACGTAAACGAAAATAATGTTTGTCATTTTGGCCAATGAACAATTCAAACTGTGCGGTCTGAGGTTGGGGAAGCAGTGAAACGGCCGTTGGCGTAGAAGCATCATGATCGTCATTAACCGCCGCCACAGGCGTATCATCTTGCACATCTGGGGAAGGTAAACTGTCAGGCAGGTGTACTGCTTGATCATTGGCAGCTTGCAGCGCTAAAAGCGCTGAATTCCGCATGTGCTTGCCATGACGATAGTTCAGTACAATCGCTATAAGCGTCAGAATCAAACCTAACAGCGCCAACCCAGCCCCAGCATAAAAAATCAAAACCAGATCAGTCGTGAGAATCGTAAGACCAAGATACACCCACAGCACTATCGCACCAATACCTTGCACTCCAGGTCCAATAATACCAACAAGCTCAGACACCCTCTTAGACTTAACTTCCAAAAACGGGAATAAAAACAAGATTTCAGAAATGATCCAGAGTATAATCGCCGGAGTAAAAAAATAACCGGTAAAAGAGACTGCATTATCATTATCACCTTGTTGCATGATGAGGTTAATAATGCCCGGCAAAACCAAAAAGAAGCCAATCGTAATAACCACCGGCGGCAGTACATTCCAGGCTTCAGTTTCCTCCAGCACATCGACTTGCTCAGCAGAAAGGGCAGCAACGCGCTGCTTATATACCGCTTCAGTAATCACACCTGTATCGCGTGCCCGTTTTAAAGCAGCCAACTTTTGAGAAATAGTTTGTACTTGCGCCAAAGCAAGTCGCTTTTGCGCATTGAGTTCATCATTTAGCCGCTCAAATTCACTGTTTGTCATTAGCCCTGTTGCATACATCGCCTGGACGGCTTCCAATTTTTTATCGATTTCAGGATCAATAAAAACAGTAGAGTCCGATTCTGAGGTTGGATCAAGTTGTTCATGAATCACAACCTGGCGCGGTGGGATTTGCGACTCAGAAAGGAATCGCTCACGCGCAGCCGCAAGCGCTTGTTTGCGCTTTCTCCGTCGGCGATAAAGGCGAAAAGCATACAAAAGTCCCGCCAAAAACACCAATACCCCCGCAATAACGCTGACAAGCCAAAATCGGGTATCTTGCCATAACAACACGAAGGCAGTAACGGCCGTTAAAATCCCCAAGACTTTGACGATCTCAGATATAATTTGTCCGGGTAAATCAGTAGAAAGATTGAATCCGTTGGTTTCTTCCATATGGAGCATTTCCTGCAGGATGAGGATTGTTTAAGCTGGGTAAAACATCAATCTAGCGATAAAATTTCAACCACGTGTCAGATTATAACACAAATTTGAGAGTAACCCGCAAAATAATGACTAAAAAAGGGAGCAAAATATAGGTTGACACGATGCAATTGGCGTGTTATTATGCGTCCATAATGACAATTTTAATCGTTGCTTTGAGCTTTTACTTTTATTTTTACTTTTTTAACCAACCTAAGCCGCACTTGTTAGCGCATAGGTCGGTTTCTTCTGGCGGGTAAAAGCTAAAGGGAACAAAGACTCACTTTCAACAAGACGCGGCTTAAAAGCCGCGTCTTTTTTGTTATATGGGTAATTACAAAAAGAGGATAAGAATATGTCACAGTTAAATGGAAGCAATGGTAATCAGCAAACAGTGCAAATGTCAAAAGTGCGCGGTGTGCGTGGAGCAACAACAGTTACACAAGATAATGCCGATGAAATTCTGGAGGCAACACGTGAACTGCTAACTATGGTCGTGCGTGTCAACGGTATCGATATTGACGATATCGCCAGCATCACCTTAACTACTACCAAGGACATTACATCCACCTACCCGGCTTTTGCAGCTCGTCAGCTTGGTTGGTTCGATTTGGCTTTGATGTGTGGTCATGAAATGGAAGTTCCTGGTGGGCTGCCTATGTGTATTCGTGTCCTTATTCATTGGAATACAACCAAGAATCCCAAAGATATTGGTCATATCTATTTGCGTGAAGCCAAAGCACTACGCCCAGATCGCGATAATATCCCGCCTATTCGTCCGGTTCAAATGAACTATATGGATGCAGCTATGAGAGTATTAGCACATGGATGGTAAGCGTAGTGCATAATCCAACCTAATTACGAACTACGTTCTACATACAAATTTAAATCAATCGAGAGAGAATTTATTATGATAATTATTATGAATGTAAATGCGACCGTGCGCGAAAAATCTGCGGTTATTTCCAAAGTTGAAGATAGTGGTTGTAAGGCCAATATTTTTGAAGGTGTTGAACATATGGTGATTGGTGTAATTGGCGACGGCCGTCCCTTGAATCGTGATCAAGTGCGGCTAATGCCTGGCGTAGAACGGGTTGTGCCGGTACTCAAACCATTCAAAGTTGCCAGCCGTGAATTTAAACCTGCCGATACCGTCTTCCCCATTGGTGATTATATGGTCGGTGGCGATGAATTTATCATTATGGCTGGTCCATGCTCAGTCGAAAGTCGCAGTCAGATTATGGAGACCGCCCACGCGGTCAAAGAAGCCGGCGCGCATATTTTACGTGGCGGCGCTTTCAAACCCCGTTCATCCCCCTATTCTTTCCAAGGTTTGGGCGAAGAAGGGTTGATCTACCTCAAAGAAGCCAGCGAAAAATATAATATGCCGTTCATCACTGAAGTCATGGAACCGGCGTTGGTGCCTTTAGTCAGCCAATATGCTGACATTTTGCAGATCGGTGCGCGTAACATGCAAAATTATGCGCTGCTGCACGCCGTAGGACGCTCCCAACACCCTGTTTTGCTCAAACGCGGCATGAGCAGCCTGATCGAAGAATGGCTCATGTGTGCCGAATATATCCTTAGTCATGGCAACACACGCGTGATGTTGTGTGAACGTGGCATCCGAACTTTTGAAACCTACACACGCAATACGTTTGACATCAATGCCATCCCGGTTGCCAAACATTTGTCCCATTTGCCCGTGATCGCAGACCCCAGCCATGCTACGGGCAAGTGGGAATACGTAGCTGCAGGTGCCAAGGCAAGTATTGCCGCTGGTGCTGATGGGGTTATTCTTGAAGTACACCCACGTCCCGATGAAGCCTGGTCAGATGGTCGCCAATCGTTGAAGCCCGAAAAGTTTGCTGAATTGGTACACCAAATGAAGGCGATTGCAACGGCCGTTGACAAAAACATCGTCGATCCAATTCCAGCAATGGATCCTATGATGCTACCAGTTTAAAAGTTAATTTTGACGGAAGACGGAGGTTGGAAATTGAGCCTCTGTCTTTCGTCCTTCGTCAAAAATCACTCACACATCCTTATTATTATCCCGCCCAATCAAATTTAACACGCGACGCGGATAATCACTCATCAACCCGTCCACACCTAAATCAATCAAACGCTGCATATCCGCTACTTCGTTGACTGTCCATACATGTACAGCGACATTTTTGTCATGTGCGGCCGTTACAAATCTACGATCTACCAGGTGAATCTCCAGGCCGAGAAATTTTTGTGTTTCTGGGATTTGAAAAGCGGGACTTTCGCCGCGATACAATTTTGTCAGGTGTAATTTTGTCAGAAGAAAAAACCAAAAGACTTCGGTGAGCGAAGCGGCCGTTACCACTTCAGGACATTTTTCACGAAACAATTTTAATATTTTGGTATCAAATGAGCCCACCAAAAGGTTTTTTGACATATTGTGATCGCGAATTAATTTGATGAAGGGATTAATGATTTTTTCGTCGTGATGTTTGATATCGATATTGATCCACATTTCAGGAAAAGCCACAAACATTTCCTCTAGAGTTGCAATTTGTATACCTTGACCTCTAAATGGATAAGTTGCGCCATCGTCATCTGTCCACCAATAGCCGGCATCGAGTTTTTGTAATTCGGCCAACGTCTTTTCACGCAGATAGCCGCTGCCATTTGTGGTGCGATCTACCGTTTCATCATGAAAAACAACAATTTCACCATCAGCGGTTAGATGAATATCTGTTTCCAGCGCGTCGATATCGTACGCAGCTGCCTGGCTAAAGGACAGCATCGTATTTTCAGGGTAATTGCCACTATCGCCGCGATGCGCAAAAACGATTAAATAACCATCGGTGGCTTGGGGATGTTCAGGTATAGGTTGCACAAATTCCTCCTTTTGTACTGGAGCCTGGCGAATTCTAGACTTGTCAGGTTTCTACCACGAGTGGCATGTGAGCAAATTGATCATAAAACCTGACAAGTCTCCTGGTAAAATAAAA
>JAGRDI010000569.1:0-2205 GCA_020432765.1 Anaerolineales bacterium
CACTCCAGAACGCGAAAGGGATTTCGCGGCTGCAGTGCTGGAATTGCCGACTAGAACATGGATTTCAAACCTTCACCAACACAACAAAAGCGCGTGGCACAGGCACACCAATTCGGTCTACAAGAAGCAGCTCCCTATGCTGCAAAATGGGATCAAGAGGAACATATCCCACGTACGCAAATTCAAAAATATGCAGATGCCGGCTTTTTCGGTCTTACCATTCCCACTGAGTATGGGGGGCACGGTCTCTCCGCTTTAGATGCGGTTTTGGTGATTGAGGAAATCGCCCGGCACTGCGGCATTAGCGGCCGGCTTATTGTAGATCATAATTTTGGTGCGATCATCACGATTCTCAATTTTGGAACCGAAGCCCAGCGTCGCCGCGTACTACCCACTATTTGCACGGGCACAACCTTAATGAGCATCGGCATGACCGAGCCAGATGCCGGGTCTGCCTTGACCGATCTAACAACCAGCGCAATTGCCGATGGCGACGATTTTATCCTCAATGGTAAAAAGCATTGGATCACGGGCGCCGGCGAACGTGAGTATACGCTGGTTTATGCCCGTTTTGGGAATGTGCCGGGGCCAAAGGGGATTGGTGCAATTCTTGTGCAGCAAGGCATGGCTGGCTTCAACTATGGGGGACGCATTCCCTCATTGGGTGTACGAGGGGTTCAGGAAGGCATCCTCGAATTTGATAATGTGCGGGTGCCCAAACAAAATGTGGTTGTGCCTGCCGGTTCGGCATTCGGCAATTTGATGTCAGCTTATAATGGACAGCGTGTGGGCGCAGCGGCCGTTGCGTTGGGCATTGCACAAGGGGCGTTCGATTTTGCCAAATCATATGCGGATGAACGTAAACAGTTTGGCAAACGTATCACTGATTTCCAGACAACGCAGTTCAAATTGGCTGATATGGCGATTGATTTGGAGGCGGCGCGTTATCTGGTTTATCGGGCGGCCAGCAATGCGCAGGCAGCGATTACAGATCGCTTTGAATCCAGTGTTGCTAAGGTGTATGCGTCGGAGATGGCGCTGCGGGTGACAAATGAGGCGATCCAGTTGTGTGGGGCGGAGGGCTACGGCCGTCACCTGCCTCTTGAACGCATGTACCGGGATGCACGCTGCTTTATGCTGGCGGGTGGTTCAGCCGAGATGCAGCGCTTGGGGATTGCGACTGTTGTGTTAAAACGGCCGTTGCCCCAACATTAAAAACCAAAAGCAAAAATTCACCACAGAGATCACAGGGTACACAGAGTTTTGATATTTTTATCCAAATTCTCTGTGCTCTCCGTGGTAGAAAAACCTAGTAGTAATCCTCAATGCCAAAGCCAAACTGCCTATTCTGCTCGGTTTTGCGAATCAAATGATTCAGCCGTTTCTCGAATTCGCCAGGTCGGTTTCGACCGGTCTCGACATAGGCAATACGAATGCGTTGATAGGAACCCGAAAATTTTTGGAAGTTCTGCCACACTTGTTGATTAGCACGCAAAGCAGCTTCAATATCGGCTGGAAATACAAATTCTTCCTCAAGCAGAGACCCAAGACCCGCTTGAATTTCTGGCAAAACCTTTCCCTGTGAAATTAAGCGACGCAAACGTTCAATATTGGTTTGTGAGTAGCTGCTGCGGGCTTTACGCGGCGTGAAACGCTGTGAATAATGATCGGCATCGATAGTTTTGGTGATGCTGTCAATCCAGCCAAAACAGAGTGCTTCCTCCACCGCGTCATTGTAGCGAATGCGCGGCTTGCCACTCTGTTTGCGTGCATAAACCAGCCAGATTTCATTCTCCGTCTGATAATTCACCTGCAGCCATTGCCGCCAAGCCTCACGTTCAGCAACATATAATCTGGCAGGTACATTATTTAATATTTCCATTGGTTCCAATTTAGTTTGTGTCATATGGTTTTCCATGTGAATATTTAGCGGTGCGCTAGTTAAAAAGAGTATAAGGTCTACCCAGGTGGGTTGCAAGAGAAAAGGGGATGATGGAATCTGCAGCGTAATTGGTGACAACGGCGGGCACAGTCGGGGACACGACCTTGAGCTGCAGTTATTCGCTCGCTTAGATTCGTTATAGTAATTATCTATTTCCAGCCACTCCCGCTTATACTTACCGCCATGCTAAAAAAACTATTCATCTTGCTGTTGATTTTGGCTTGCCTGACAACGGCCGTATTCACCTACAATTTTTTACGCGA
>JAGRDI010000569.1:2271-6248 GCA_020432765.1 Anaerolineales bacterium
CTGTCCCGGTGCACCGTTTATCTTGCCGGCTGATGGCTGGATCGGCTTGCTCTATGGCGACCCGCGCGGTCCATATTCGAGCAGCAATCCGCACCAGGGCATCGACATTTTCAGCAACAGCGAAGTCGGCGTCACGCCCGTCTACGCTGCTTACGACGGCTATGTGACGCGTGAACCCGATTGGCGCAGTACGCTGATTATGCGCGTACCGGACGATCCGCTGAATACTGGGCAGCAAATCTGGCTCTATTACACGCATATGGCCGACCGCGAGGGCAATGACTTTATCGAGGAAGCGTTTCCAGCGGGCACATATGGCGAGTTTGTGGAACAAGGCACACTGCTGGGTTATACGGGCGAATACAATGGGGATTCGTTACGCGACATTTGGGTACATTTGCATTTTTCGATTGTACGCGATGACGGCAGCGGCCGTTATCTGAACGAACTCGACTTCAACAACACCCTCGACCCCTCCCCCTATTTGGGTCTAAGCGTCAATTATGCCTGCGGTGACACGGTTGGCGGCTGCAGCGACAATCCAGTGTGCGGGTCATAAATCAGCGGCCGGATTAGCTCGGATGCGGCGTGTGTTGGTGACAAACCAGAAACGGCCGTTTACATCCACCACCCACACGCCAGGTGGCGCATGTTTGATAACCCTGGCACGCAGCCACACATCATCACCAAATGTGATTTCGACGTCCGCGCCAACTGCATACATTTCTACCAGGCGTTTGACCATTGCTTTGTCACAATCAATACCCAAAACGGCGCAGCGTTTGCTCGACGGCAGCAACATAACTGCCGCCAAACAGACGCACATGCACTAACAACGGGTACAAATTATAAATGTCACAGCGGGTATTAAAAAAACCAGGACGCAGCGGCCGTATTTCTTGATAACGTTTGAAAAAAGCGTCACCAAAAGTGCCAAACAGCGTCGTAAAGGCCAACTCAATTTCTGGATCAGCGTAATAGATGGCAGGATCAATAAACCCCGTGATACGGCCGTTGGCAGCCAACACATTCGTCGTCCACACATCGCCATGAATCAATGCAGGGCACAACGGCTCTTCAAGCCAACATGCCAGATGTTCACAAAAATGGTGTATACGCTGCAAAACATGGTTTGAAAGTCTTCCCGCTTGCACGGCAGCATTTGCCATATAGATCAAGCGTTGTTGGGCAAAAAACTCCAGCCAGGAATCTGTCCACGGATTAGGTTGATGCAAACCGCCGATCAAACTGTCCCTTTCTAGCCCAAATTGGGGAGCGCTAAACGCATGCAGCGCAGCTAACCGTTCAGCAGCATCTTCCTGAGCTGCACTGGAAAAATGACTATTACCCGGCAAATATTGCATCAAGAGTAAGCGCGGCGTAGTGAAATAAACTTGCGGCACAGGCAGTTGACTATGCGCCGCCAGATAGGTCAGCATAAATCCTTCGATGTCTAGTTTGGGTTGTGGGTTTGCATCGACTTTTGCGACAAGCATACGGCCGTTGTCCAATTTAACACGATAGACCTGACCAATGCAGCCGCCGCTCAAAGGAACAATATCTGTCACCTGCGCATTGGTGGCATGTTCAATCTCTTGACGAATATCCATGTCTAAAAATCTGCCGTGAAAATAGATTTGTCAACTTTCCTCTTTGGAAGCAAACATGATTTCAAACAAAAAAGTTGACAAATCTCTCTGGAAGAACAAAAAACGCCAGAGTCCAATCTATTGTTTACGGCTGTGTCACGATCAAATTGTCAAAAGCAACTTCGAGACCAATTTTACCGAATGTACCAGCATCCAGGCCAATATTGCCACGTGTGTAGGCTGTATCACTGAACTCGCCCAACAGCACGTCGTTGACATAGTATTGAACAGTTGGCCCAATTGCAACCAATTTGAGGCGGTTGCGGGCATTTAGACCCTGACCGATTGCCTCAGAATCCTGCCAATCTGGCAGTAAACGCGCCCACTGACCACCAGAATCATGGCGTTCAACAATATACAAACCAGTACCGCTGATTTCAAAGCGATAAAACTCTTCGGGGCTTTGCATGCGAAACAGGATGCCATATGTGCTGGCAGGATCACCAGTCACTAAACGGCCGTCGACTTCCAACACAAAATCGTCAAAAACAGGGGCTGATAGTGATGTATATTGTACCGTCTGGGGATTGTTTACTTGAATGACCATTTGCTCGTTGACAATGGATGTACGGCCAATATCATCACCTTCCAACAACCAACTGCCAGTTTTACCCAGCACAAATTCATCCAGATACAAAGCCTCATTTGCTGGTTCGGTCTGCTCTTCTTGATCCGGCAGCAAAGAGCAAGAGGCTAATCCAATTACAAGGGATAACAGCAAAAAAATTTTAGGAACTGTGGAGACCCAAAGGGTTTGGCTACGCGCATTTGAGCATTTCACAGGCGCAATCCCTTTGGGTCTTTCGAGTCATATTTATGCATTGTTATGGTGTGGTTACACGAAAATCATCGAATTCAAATACGGCCGTTCCGGGCTGAAAGGTGCTCGCCGCCAAGCCCACATCTCCATTAACAAATGTGGGGTCTGTCACAGTCAGTAAAGGTTGGCCATTCACACTCAAACTCAGCTGATTCCCCACACAACTTGCGCGTATATCGTTGACAGCCCCCACTCCCTGGTTTATCAATTCAGATTGGCCGAATTGACCATCTTCAGTCAGATAAATAACCCGGTCAGTCCCTGCCTGATATTTACCAATCGCATAATAGCCATCACTGCTAATTAAAAAGAGGTAATAATTTTCCTCACTCTGATACCGGCAAATAACGCCGTAGGCATTATCTTCTGGGCCGCTGACATTAGTGACCTGGGTTGTAATCACCACATCGCCAAAATTTTTGCCCGGATTGGTCCACCAAATTTGCCCTGGTTGACTCGTGGTGAGACGCAAAACGCCGTCAACCTCCTCAGCAACAGCCCCGCCCCGATTATAAGTTGCCCAGCCGCAATCTTTTTCGGGGTCAAAATCGTCTTGGAATAAAGCACCTGCCCCATCACATGTTTCCGGCTGATTTTCAACCAAGTCCATCACTGTGCTGCAAGCAGACAACAAAAACAAACCTACCCACAAAAGCATGCCAATAATAAATTTACGGTTCATGTTTGTTATGCATCTTCTCCCTTTTGTTCTGGTGGCAGCATATTCTGAATTTTTTCAATATGCGTTTCCAATGTTTTTTGCTTGCGCGAGGTGATCAGATAAAAAACAAAGATGAGTAACCAGGCAACGACAATTAGTAAAATAACAAGCGTAAGATTTGTCCACATATTTCTTCCATCACTCCAATTTTCTGAATTTACGGAGTTTACCTAAAAAAGCATCTAAAGGCACGTAAGGTTAGGAAAGCGATTAATAACATTTGAGTCAAACAGAATTCGCGCTGCTGCAGCTAAACTGAGGAATCTGAATCTAATTTGAATATGAAGTAGCCAGCCAGAATAACGGCCGTAACCCCAATAAAATAGCCTTCGGGGATAGTCGCCTGTGTAATATATATACCCACCATACCCAGCGAACCTCCGATCAGATACAAAATCAGAACGGCTTCGCGCTGCGAAAAGCCACGCCTCACCAAACGATGGCTGACATGATCTTTACCTGCCGTGTTGGGGCTTACACCGCGCCGCAAGCGGGAAAAAATGACAAGTGTCATATCAAAAATCGGTAAACCCAAGATAAAAACTGGTACCATCCAGGTGACAAAATTGCTGTTTTGGGGGAACCGCAGTTGTATACCCAATACTGCCAACAAAAATCCAAGGAACAATGAGCCGGCATCACCCATAAAAATCTTGGCCGGATAAAAATTGTAACGTAAGAAGCCTAAACATGCGCCCAATAATGCTGCCGCCAATGCTGCCACTAAAAATTGGTCATTGACAGCGCCAAGCAATAAAATAAAAGCGGCGGCAACTGCACTCACACC
>JAGRDI010000021.1 GCA_020432765.1 Anaerolineales bacterium
ATCTGAGTCAACTGAACCCGTTGGATTTGTTGCCAGCCAATCATTTAGCTCTTGAGCCGCAGCAGTTCGTGCTGCATTCCAACACCCTTGCCCATCTGCTTGATCACTATCTTCACCGTCAATTGGGCAATCGGTGCGCGCCTTGAAATGATTGACAACGACCGTAAACGTTTCGCCCGTTAAAGTTTCAGTGAAAGTTTGGGCTAATGGAGGGCGATTATGCAGTGCAAAGGGGGCGGTGTCTAAAGTTACTGCCGGGCCGAGTGGTTCCATTGCTGCCGGCCGATAAACAATCGCAACGGCCGTTTCGCCCGCACCCAACTGTGGCTCATCAGGATCGATAAAAGCATAGGCTGCATCATCTCCTACTGCAGAATTCAATCCATCAACCAAATCTTGTATTGCACTCAGGGAGCCATAACCATCATTTTCGATCGCAGTCAAACCGATCATATCGGCATCAAGTGCTAACAAAGTTGCGATGATTTTGTCACGTTGGCGTATAAATTCTGCCAGAGAAGCGGCTCCCTGCTCAGGCACAAAACCTCCACCCATGCCATCCCCATTGAAGTAATTGTTCAGGTTGAAGCTGGCTATCTTCAATCTGCCACCAACGTCCGGCGGTTCTGAACGACGGCCGTTGACGCGTGTGAAACTAATCGGCTGCGTCGGGTGCAAACGGTAATCTGCAGCGCCATAACTCAGCACACCAGTCAAACGCTCAAGTGTATCACCGAGACGCAGCGTATTCGCGCTGCCTAAAAAAGGTGGCAAGAACAGCGGCGCAGCCAAACTACCATCATCGAGAATCATCCTCGCCAACATGTTGATATTTTGCTGGTTTATAGCCGGGTCACCGGGTGTCAGCGATTGTGTGGGGGCAAAGATACGGCCGTTACCCGCCAATTCTACCTGTCCGGCCTGCCCCAACAAGTCATGATCGTTGGCCGTGACGGTTTGACTGATGGATACAGACATACCTTCATATTGTTCCCAATCGGCCAAGCTGTCGACTGGCAGCGAAATCGCCGTCGCAGCAACAACTACATCCGTGTCACATACGACAACTTCGCTCACATTTTGCAGTTGGGTCAATCCCTCAAATTCAGCCACATCCCCTTGCACACGCACATAATCACCGTTTGCAATCTCTGCACTGGGCGAAGTTAAAGCGGCCGTTTCTAAACCAGGTGCATACACAAAAACACCTTCTGATGTCTGTGGATCATCATCTTGATCGGCTAAGGCTGATTGCACAAAGAAACCATCAAGTTGCTCAGTGGCATTAAACGCACCGACAACAATCCCTTCAATAATGATCCCTTGGGAATCGACCAGTGGGCTGTTAGGACCATTGCCTTGAATGGCGTAAATCGGTGTGGCGGCATCACCACATACACCAAAAGCAGGTGTGCCAATGGTAAACTGCCAGGAAAAATCAGCTTGCATCGAATCGGCCGTGCCATCCTGATCAGTAACTTTATCTGCTCCGATTTCGGCCATGCAAATTTCACCTGATCCAAATTCTGTTGCCGGCACAACAGTAAATGTTTGTGGGCCACCAGTGGTTATCGTGGTGATCGCACCACTTTCAGAACATGATAGCATCAACCAATCAGGCTCAAGCGTGACAGCTTCACCGAATGTAACCTCCAAGTTTGCATCTGGAAAAACACCCGTGGCACCATCCACTGGCTCTGTGCTGTTCACAAACGGCGGTAAATCTACCTCACAATTGTTGACTAAACCGGGCGTCGGCAAATTTTGGAGGTAGCCTGCGGTATTCAATTGGCCGCCAGCGCCATTTGGACAACGCTGGTTAGCATGTTCATCTTTATTATCGGCACTGTCTTCATTAATTTGGGGTTGGCCTGGATTCAGCAAGGTAAGCAGTTCAAGATCATCGTCATCATCTGTGTCGTAGACCAGCGCATCCAGCAAAAGCGTGGTTGTGATCGGTGTGCCGGTAGGGAAATCTTCAGCATCGCCCACATACAAAGCCACGGCATCGGCACCATTTTGTAAGCTGCTGTTGGGGATGGTGAGATCAACATTGGCAACGGCCGTATTACCCAAAACAAAGTAGCCATCCGGGCCTGTCATACTACCATCCAAATCGAATGTGCGATAGGCTGCATCTGTGGCACCATTAAACAAAACAACTACCAAACCATGTAAATTCGTATTGCCCACGCCGCCATCATAAAGTTCGATGAATTCGGCCGTATCGCTGCCGCTTGTGTCGGCGTCCACTTCGTTGATCAACATCTGGGTGGCCGGCGGCGGATTGAGCAGCGTAAAACTCCATTCAAAATCGTTGAGCATACCATCAGGCGGATCTGCTGCATCAATATCTGTGACCATTTCGGCAAAAATAGTGACCGTACAACTTTCACTAAATGCAAAATCTCCGCTCGGATCGAGAATCCAACTATTTGGCCCACCAGAAACGGCCGTATTCCCCTCATCAAACACCCCACTGCTGCTGCAAACTATTTCAAACCAACCCTCATCGACACGAACCGCTTCACTAAATTCAATCGTAATCGTCGCATTGAGCAGCACATCAACTCCCTGATCAACAGGCGACGTATTGCTTACCTCAGGAGCAACATCGACCATACAATTGTTGTCCGTTTTCGGCGTGGGCAGGTTTTGTAAATACCCATCTGTATTGCGCTGTCCGCCTTGACCGTTGGGGCAGCGTTGGTTTGAGAAGGCTTCTTTGTAACCGCTGCTATTTTCATTGACTTGTGGTTGATTGGGATTTAATAATGTCAACAGTTCAGGATCATTGGGGTCATCGGTCGCGTAAACGATGGCATCAAGCAGATTCACCGTTGTGATCGCTGTGCCGCTGGGAAAATCATCTGCGTCGCCGATAAATAAAGCCACCGCATCGGCGCCGTTTTGCAAGCTGTTATTGGGAAATGTGATATCAACGCCGGGAACGGCCGTATTACCCACCACAAAATAGCCGTTTGTATCCGTCGTTTGACCATCTAAATCAAAAGCACGATAGGACAAATCGTTGCCACCGTTAAAGAAAACCAATACCAATCCACCCAAATTCGTATTACCCGCGCCGCCATCAAACAACTCGATAAATTCGGCCGTGTCATTGTCAGGTGTATCTGCATCCAGTTCATTGATCAGCACATAGGTCGCGGGGGGGAGCGATTCAGTACTGAACTGCCAACTGAAATCGGCACTCATCATATCGGGGGGATCGTTGTCATCGGTATCACTGACTTGTTGCGCCATGACCAAAACAGTACACGCTGTATTGAGGGGTAAATCTGAGTGTGGATCAATGAACCAGGTTTGGGGACCACCGCTAACGGCCGTATCAACCACCTGCCAGAGCGACTCCCCACATTCAATCTGGAACCAGCTGCCTGCCACAGATACATCTTCACTAAAGGTAATGCTGATTATGCTGTCGACAAGTACATCCTCAGCAGCGTCAGCCGGCAGCGTGCTGCTAACTGCTGGCGCTAAATCGATCACGCAATTGTTGGCTGTTTTGGGGGTAGGTCCATTTTGCAAATAACCCGCTGTGTTACGTTGGCCACCCGCGCCATTCGGACAGCGTTGATTGCTGTGCCCCTCAGAAAAACCACGTCCATCTTCATTGACTTGCGGTTGGCCAGGATTGAGTAAGGTCAACAAACCAGGATGATCAGCCTGATTGGTATCGTAGACGATGGCATCAAGCAAATTTGTGGTGGTCACGGCCGTCCCGTTTGTAAAATCGCCGGCATCGGCAAGATACAAGGCCACAGCATCCGCCCCATTTTGCAAACCACCATTGCTAAAAACCAGATCGACACCGGGAACGGCCGTATTTCCGGCCACAAAATAGCCATTTGCATCTGTGGCTAAACCAGCTAAATCAAAGGCAGCATAAACACCGCCCGCACCGCCATTACCACCCCCATTGTAGAAAACGAGCAGCAAACCATCTAGGAGCGTATTTCCCACACCACCATCAAACAGTTCGACAAATTCGGCTGTATCGGAACCAGCCTGGTCAGTATCCAGTTCGTTGATTAACATGTGCGCAGCGGGAGGTACGGCCGTAACAAACGACCAATTATAATCAACTGCCATGGTATCGGGCGGATCGTTGTTATCATAATCAAAAACATCGGCAGCCAGAACAGTTACCGAGCAAGTTTCGCCAGCGGCAAAAGGAACAGTATGATCCAACAGGTATGCTTCTGGCCCTCCCGCCACGGTCACTGCATGACTGCCGCTGGTCGTACAAGCGAGGCCAAAACTGCTGCTTGTTACCGTGACAGCTTCAGTGAATGTGATTGTCAGAGGACTAGTGAGCGGCACGGCCGTTGCGCCGCTAACGGGTATCGTTGCTAACACTTCAGGTGCACTATCTGGACCAGCCAATGTGTCAAATGCCCAACTATAATCAGCAAGCATAAAGTCGGGTGGATCATCATAATCATGATCTTGAACTTTGGCAGCATCCACTGTGACAACGCAAGTTTCATCATGCAGCAGGCCAGTCGTCGGCGTGAGAACATATGTTTGTGGGCCGTCTGATTGGGACAAAGCCTGTGTGCCGCCGGCTGTACAATTCAAACTGAACGCATCAGTAGCAGTGACCAGTTCGCTAAAAGTGATTGTTATGGTTGTTGTGAGCGGAACGGCCGCTGCGCTGCTAACAGGCAAAGTCGCTGACACGGCTGGAGCAGAATCGAACAGACAATCATTCAAAGCTCCGGGTGTCGGATGATCCTGTAGATAGGTATCGGTATTGCGTTGACCTCCAGAACCATTCGGGCAGCGCTGGCTAGAATCTCCCGGATGATAATCATTACCAGCGCTGTTGCCACGGCTGTTTTCATTAACCTGTGGCTGGCCGGGATTGAGCAAAGTCAACAAATTAGGATGGTCAGCCTGGTTGGTATCGTAGACGATGGCATCAAGCAAATTTGTAGTGGTAACAGGGTCTCCAATCGCTAAATCACCGGGAGCAGCAAGATACAAGGCCACGGCATCCGCCCCGTTTTGCAAATCACCATTACCGAAAATCAGATCAACACCGGGAACGGCCGTATTGCCGGCCACAAAATAACCATATTCATCAGTGGAAAAACCAGTCAAATCAAAAGCAGTATCAACCGCACCCAAATTATCGTTACTACCTCCGTTGTAAAAAACAAGAAGCAAGCCATCGAGAATCGTTTCACCCGCGCCGCCGTCAAACAACTCGATAAATTCAGCCGTATCACTGCCGGCTTGGTCAGCGTCCAGTTCGTTGATGAGCATATGAACGGCGGGAGGAACGGCCGTAACAAACGACCAATTATAATCAGATTCCATGGTGTCAGGCGGATCGTTGCTGTCATGATCAGACACACCAGCCGCCAAAACGGTAACCGTGCAGATTTCGCCGCCGGCAAAGGGGACAACAGGATCAAATTCGTATGCTTCTGGCCCTCCAGACACGGACACTGAGTGGCTGCCGCTGTCTGCACAAGCGAGGGTTAAGCTGCTTGTTGTGATGGTGACAGCTTCACTAAATGTGATGGTCAAAGTGCTGTTGAGGGGTACGGCCGTTGCGCTGCTGAGAGGTATGGTAGCCACAACTTCTGGTGGATTGTCCGGCCCGGCCAAAGTGCTAAAAGTCCAACGATAATCAGCAAGCATTTCATCTGGCGGATCATCGTTATCGCGATCATGTACTTTCGCAGCCTCAACGATGACGGTGCAGGTTTCGTCATGCAGCAAGCCGGTCGTTGGTGTGAGAATGTAGGTTTGTAGGCCATCTGATGAGGATAGCACGTGTGTGCCGCTGGCCGTGCAATCTAGACTGAACGCATCGGTTGCGGTGACCGGCTCGCTAAAAGTAATCGCAATGGTTGTTATGAGCGGAACGGCCGTTGCGCTGCTGATTGGCAAAGTAGCCGACACGGCTGGGGTCGGATCAAACTCACAATCATTTTTAAGACCTGGTGTCGGATGATCTTGTAGATAAGTTTCCGTGTTGCGCTGACCACCAGAACCATTGGGACAGCGTTGGTTAGAATCTCCAGGATGATCATCGGTTCCCGCACTGTTGCCACGGCTGTTCTCGTTTACTTGCGGTTGGTCAGGATTGAGCAAAGCTAATAATCCAGGATCATCGTCATCATTCGTGTCGTATACGATGGCATCGAGCAGATTTATCGTAGTAACGTCCGTACCGTTCGGAAAATCACTTGAATCAGCAAGATAAAGAGCCACTGCATCAGTTCCGTTTTGGAGCAGATTTGTATTTGGCGAAACATCCAAAGTGCATGTAATCACCTGAGTGTTATCGCCACACAAAACAAAATAACCGTTTGTATCAGTTGTTTGCCCGTCTAAATCATAAGCGTGATATACTTTATCGTTACTACCATTATAAAAAACCAATACTAGGCCATCCAAACTCGTAACACCAATGCCACCGTTAAAAAGCTCGACAAATTCAGCCGTATCTGTAAAAACTGTGTCAGCATCCACTTCGTTGATCAGTATCGTTTCGCTGGTACTTTTACTGGCTGCAATTGCTTGAGGTAAGGATTTAATTGTGGAAATATTGGACTTGGGTATGTTTGCGGGGGATGCTAGACGGTCTGGCGGGGGGATTTGGGCATAAACGGCCGTTTGGCGCATAAAAACCAGCAACCAACTAACCAATAAAATGACTACCGACAACAGGAACAATCGAAAAACACGCTGCTTGCCGCCCATGACACATTCGCTCCTTGAGAGAAATGTAAGTGAAAGCGGAAATTTTTTTATTTTTTTGGATTGTTCTAAACTTAAAAGCCCGTTTTCACTTTACGCTAACCGTTATCTGCAAAAATGCTTTAACAACACCTACATCATACAAGAAACGGCCGTTGGTTGGCAAGAGGAAATAAGTACCAGATTGTGTGGAGTTTTTGTTGACGCCAAGCCGCCAAATGAAATCGGCGTTTACTAGAGAAAACCCGTTGAAACAGGTTAAAATGCACTTTGCCCAACGTGCTTAGTCAGGCTGTGAATTCATTTACAGCAAAAAGGCTCATATAGGCAAGTTTTGTTTTATCAACTGGACACTGGCGTTTTTATTTTACCAGAAGAGACATGGCAGATTTTATGTTCAATTTGTTCCCACGCTGCTCGTGGTAGAAATCTGATATGTCTAGCATTCGCCAGACTCCAGTTATCAATAAGAATGCCGCGCATCCGCTAAACTTTCTCAAGAGAGTCCAACCTGACTTTGATCAGACATCAGCAACATCTAAAAGAAGGCCCAATTGGACAGTGGCCGCACGAAATTTCTGCCAATCTTCGCGCTTGATGATCGCAGCATTATCAGCCAGGCTTTCACTTATATAATCGCGTGTTTTGGGGTTATTGCGCAATGTATCAAGAATGGCTGCATCACGCACACGCAATACGACGGCCGTTTCTAACTTTCCTTCCACACTATGTTCAGCCCAACGCACAATCGCCCTTGCGACACTTTTAGGTAACGGTCGATTACTTGCCTGCTCCAAAAACTGCTGCAAACGTTCTGGTTTAATGCCTTGTTCACGCGCCCTTGCCAATGAAGTTGGCGTTAACAAATAAACATACGGTTTGCCAGGGGTGATAGGCTGTGCTTCGCTAATGCGTGCCGCCTGGAAACGTTCATACCGGTCAGCGCTGGTGGCTGCCAATATGCTGCCATCTGGTTGGACAACAATGGGTGTGCGGTGACTGTCGGTCGGGGGAGTAGCACCAGACAACCACGCAACCGCACGGGATGTTAACCGATAAATTGTTTCACTGCTAACGGCCGTTTCCACCATACCCAACCAAACCAAAGGTCCAACAAGCAAAAACCGCAACAAACGTCCTTCAACCTGATTCCAACTATCAAAACCAGTCAAATACAATTGTTGTCCCGATTCACGAATGTACCAGGTATCATAATTACCATCTGGTCTTTGAAAGTCAGGGTTGTTTTGCTGAACAAGGTCGATCAAATCAGTCACACGATACCATTCTGTAGCGCGTGGTAAAAGATCAAGCAACGCCGTGCGTGCCAATAATGGATCATTCTGCCACCCCTCCCCCTCACATTCAAGATCAGGGGTATGACATAAATCATTCCATTCACTATTAGTCCACGCTTCGGCCAATGATTGCAACTGCGCCTCACGACTGTTTTTTAACCATTCCAGCGCAGCACGTGTTGGACGAATACGGCCGTTGCTGCGGCTTAACAAACCCATTTCTTGTGCGAGTGTCAACAACAGCGAGCGCCGTTCAATATCTGGATTTAACAAGAATTGAGCATAAAGATCGCGTTGACCCGGCTGTAAGGAGATATGTAAGGCTGCCGCTAACATGGTCGTCAGATCATCAACTGCATCCGTAGCAGCAGGATTAAATTGTTCGGGTGGCGTGCTGGGTTGGATAGCTGGAACGGTCACTTCCTTCATGGTTAGCACCGGTGGCGGTTCAATTTTCCCTAAAAATTCGTTTGGTAAATAAAAATATTCAACCGCATCTTCCGTTTTGGGATCAAAGCTGCGAAAAATAAGTCCACGATACCACAATGATTCCACCGAATTGGCTGGATCATACCAAGGTTCCTCGCGTTCCATGCGACCAGGCCCCATCATGCGCAGCTCTCCATAAGCACGTTGAAAGGTACTAACTGGGATTTTACCATCCTGCGCCAATAAATCTTGCAAAGCAGTCTCTTCTTCTGGTGGCAGAAATAACATTTCTTGCTGCAAATCCACTTGCATCAAACGCTCTGCCAACAGCTTCACAGCTTGTCGTTTATCAACGCCGGTAAGATCAAGTTCCCACCATTCGCCAATCACGCGGATGACAATTAATTCATGGTCAATTAAAGCCGACTCTAATGAGCGCATATTTCACACCATCATTTCTAAAACGCCAGGCAGACTCGTGATCGTCAAATGATGTACATCATCCTCTGGATAAGCAAATACTTCGCCATCGATATGCACAGGCAATGCCATTTCCGAATAAATCTGAATACGTTCATTCTGACGCATCGTCACATGATGTGATGTGATATGCGTCCCTTTTATCGCCCGTGACAACATATATAAAGCCGTAGGGCGATTGAGAACATGCACGAGGCATGAATCCACCAAATTATCTTGTAACAATGCATCGGGGGTAAGAAAAAAACCGCCTCCATGCCGCGGTCCGATGCCAAAGGCGATTAAAAGAACATCTTGCGCCACATGCTCCTCATCAAATTGAATGACAAGGGGAACCATCTCAAAATCATAGCGCAATGTTTTGAACACACCCAGAAGATACATCAAAAATCCAGTGGCTTTGGTGATCTCAGCCGTACGAATGACCACATTGGCGTCAAAGCCAACCCCAAAATTATTTCCAATCAACTCTGTCCGTCCACGATCATCTTCAACTCTGGCCAGATCAAATTTAGTCGGTTTCCCATGGAAAATACGTTGAACGGCCGTATCGACATCAACTAAAATATTGCGTGCAAAGGCAAAATCATTACCGGACCCAATCGGAATAACCCCAAATTTAGCTCCTGGTTGAGCCGCATCAAACAGGCCGTTGATCACTTGATGCACAGTGCCATCGCCGCCAGCCGCTACAACCACATCATAGCCTTCTAGTGCTGCTTCAGAAGCCAGCTGGCGTGCATGCCCGCTGTGTTCGGTCATGGCGAAATGACAATCGCCCTGAGATTTCACCGCCTGAATGACCGCCGTTTGCTCTTTGCTTGCGCGTCCAGAATTAGAATAGGGGTTCATAATGATTTTCACACGCATAGATAATCTATCTCCTTGCCTCTTTTGCACCCTAATTGTAATCCAATTAGCTAAGATTCTCACCTGCAAAATGTAAGATTGTTTGTAAAGATAAATCAGTTAGAATTTAATACCACTTTGGACTCGATTGTTTATTTTTGAACACATATTATCAGGGAAAATCATTGAAGAAAATGGTGACTATATTAGTTGTAGAAGATGATCGGGCTATGCGCGAAGGAATCTGTGATCTTTTACAAGTATATGACATAGGTTTTGAAATCAATATTGTGTCGGCAGATAACGGCCGTTCCGGGCTTAATGCTTTATCCCAAAAATCTCCCGATCTCGTCATCTCAGATATTATGATGCCCCACATGGATGGTATTGAGTTCGTACAAGAAGTGCGCCGGCATACAGAATGGGTGGAAATACCTTTTATTTTCTTAACTGCCCTTGGCGGCGAAGAAGATGTTTTAAAAGGACGACTAAGCGGAGCCGACTTATATTTAACAAAGCCTATAGATACCAAGTTACTCCTCGAATTGGTACAAACTCAACTAACTCGCACTTTCCAGATTAAACACCAACGCCGCATAGAAAAAACCAACCTGCAAAAATCCATCTTACAATTGTTAAACCATGAATTTCGAACACCATTAACTTATGTTTCAGCTTATTCTGAAATGTTAGCAGACAGCATACAAGGACAACATGATCCACAAGATTTTCATGCATATTTACATGGAATCCAAGCTGGATGTTTACGGTTAACGCGTCTAGTCGAAAGTTTCATCAAAATTATTGAACTACGCACAGGTGAAGCCCAAGACAACTTTAAGCGTCATGCCCAACCAATCGAAAATATCATCAGCCTCGTTGAAGAAGCCATGTCAGCAGCATTGCGCTATTCTGTATCCCAAACAGTCCGCCTAAACTTAACAAAACCATTGCACATATCGCCAACCTTCGGCGATCGTATCAGTTTAATCACCGTATTTAAGGAAATAATTGAGAATGCCGTAAAGTTTGCGTCGATTTATAGGGATAAAGCAGCCCTGATAAATATCACCTTTGCAAGTCAGGAAAACTTCGTAGCTATCAGTATTGAAGATAATGGGATTGGTATCCCACCAGAAGCACACGCGCGTATTTTTGACTTATTTTACCAACATGATCGCGACTTTATTGAACAACAAGGTGCAGGTATTGGACTGAGTGTTGCACGTGGAATCATGAATTTACACGGTGGCTCGATAGAGGTTAAGAGCGAAGGTGGCAAAGGCAGCACATTTACAGTTAAGCTGCCCATTTATTACCCAGAAGCAGAATCTCAGACGCTGGCAACAGTTTCCAATAACGGCCGTATTCCCGCAAAAATTCTAATTGTTGAAGATGACATCAACCTGCTTATGGGGTTGAGTGATCTGCTGAGTATTGTAGATTCCAAATATCATTTTGAAGTTTTCAGCGCTCAAGATGGCAAAAAAGGGCTGGAAATTCTGGAAAACCATACACTAGATTTAATCCTTACTGACATATTAATGCCTGTCATGGATGGTTTTTCATTTTTAGAACAAGTTCGCCAAAATCCAAAATGGATTGAAATCCCAATCATATTTTTGACTGCACTTAACGATATCAACGACCAAAATCGTGGCTGGCGCAGTGGAGTTTCAGAATATATCACAAAACCATACCGGGCAGACACATTGGTCAGCCTCATGGAAAAACAGTTAGATCGATATTTCAAAGTTCAAGGAATTCTGGAAGAAAATTTCGAAACCCTTAAACGTAATATTCTCAACTTGCTGCCCAAAAATATCCAATCACCGATCACTTCAGTGAGTTATTATTCTAACGAACTAGCTGTGTCAATTAATGCTGCAAAAACGGATGCAGCCCTCAAAACAATTTTGCAAGGCATCAGGAAAAGTAACATTGGTCTTACTAACCAGATAGAAGATTTTATTACTTTGGCGGAACAACAAACCAACGAAACTGCGAACCACTATCAATTAAATGCGAAACCAATCGCTAAATTAGCTGATATTATTCATCAAGTTCCTCAATTTCTAACGCCACAACAAACCGAAACCGTCAAATTAGAATATCTGATTGAAAATCCACTACCGACAATCTTTGGACTAGAAAATATAATTCACAATTGTTTGCAACGTATACTACGTGTTTGTTTACAATGTTATCCTCCCGCACAATTTAAGGAAATTCAAATTCAGACCCAGGTCAATGCGACAGAAATCCTTATAAATTTCAATTTGAATGCAAACCTGATTAAAGAAGAAGCGCAGCGGATTCAAGACATCCTTTCAAAGTTTGATTTGGCAACTTTACAATTAACCACTTATGCAGCTTCTTTGCGAATTACATCGGGAAATATAACCCTACACAACGGCCGTTTCTTCTTTAGCAACCAGCCGCAGGCACACTTTACAGTCGCCTTACCCATCTATAAGCTTCACCCTTAATTATGAGTGTATTCTGCGCAAATTTACCCCAATTAAGAGAGTATTTGTCAAAACAAACTGCGTCTGATAACATTTCTAGCTGTCAAAATTAAGTAACAATGGAGTATATTCAGCTATGAAGGTGCTGTTAAAAGAAGATGTAGAAAATCTCGGCTATGCCGGGGACGTGTCAAATGTGGCCGATGGTTACGGCCGTAACTACCTAATTCCCAAAGGTTTTGCTGTATTGGCTACGCCAAAAGTGATGAAGCAAGCTTCTGTATGGCGCAAAAAAGCTGAAATACGCCGCGCCGAACTGCATGCAGAATATGAGGCTTTAGCCGCCCGTATTGAAGAAATCACGCTAACTTTCCAGGCACGTGCCGGAAACACCGGCAAATTATATGGTTCAGTTACAACCAGCCAGATCGCCGACACACTTAACGAAAAATTAGGGACAGAAATCGACCGCCGTAAAGTAGGTACAGAACCTTTGCGTCAATTAGGCAAACACCTGGTTCCCGTACGACTCAGCGGTGAATTCCAACCCGACCTTACGGTCATCATAGAATCCGAAGACGGCGAAGAAACAGAAATCGTCGTTGAAGAATTGATTGAAGATGTAATCGTGGAAGTCGATGGAGAAGTAGTTACAGAAGAGATCGTCGAAGAAGTTATTGTCATAGCAAGTGAAGAAGCCTAAAATTTGCTGCGGTTACTGATACGGCCGTTGCCGCTCCTTCATTAATTAGTAATACAGCGGAGCGCTGCACAAGCCGCTCCGCTTTTTTTATTATGGATGAACTCGGTCAAATATTGCGTCAAGCACGCGAAAACAAGGGTTTCACACTCAAAGAGGTGCAAGATCAAATCCGCATCAACCCTGCATATCTTCAAGCTCTAGAAGAGAGTAACTATGCAGCCCTGCCCTCGCCGGTGCATGCACGCGGTTTTTTACGCAACTACGCCCGATTTTTAAATCTTGATCCGGATCCACTGCTAGAACGTTATCAATATAGCCAAAAGCACCCCATTGCCGTTGGCAATGGAGACATCTCCCCGGATGCACCATTACCCTCACGCGAAGACCAACCTTTTTTTGATCCAGTCAATGTTGAAGTAGACATTGGTTCACGCCGTGATCCAGAATCAACCGTGCGCTTGATTATTATCGCTGCACTGATCATTGCGGTTGCCCTCATTGCTAATCGCTTTGTCCCTCTGCTGCTCAACAATGAAGACGGCAGTAATGCCATTACCGCTGGAGTAACCGATGCAGTCAACAACATTATCAATCGCGAAGAAGATGCAGCCACAAGTGAAACGGGAGCAGAACCCAACCCAAATTTAGAAGAAGGCTCATCGTCCCAAACAGGGACTGAACCGATTATCTCGACCAGCCGCACCAACGAAGCAGCCGTTATTCTACCCACTCCCACACCAACCCGGCCAGCCCTCCCTGCCACATTAGAAGAAATCAATCTCAAGTTGGATGTGACCGAACGCACATGGATGGAAGTCACCATTGATGAAGACGTTGTTTTCAGTGGTATTGCTCGCAGTGGTGACACCTTCGAATGGACGGCTTTAGAAGAAGCCAAAGTCCTCACAGGCAATGCCATCGGTATCTTTGCAACCATCAATGAAACACCTCTAGGGCGTTTAGGTGGTCGTGGCGAAAATAAAGAAGAAATCTGGCGCACAACCCAATAATGAGTAGACAAAAACAAAAAAAACAGTTTTATCTGCTGAGTTTAGGCTGTAGTAAAAACAGTGTAGATTCTGAAAGCATGGCCAGCCTGCTGCAAAAATCCGGCTTTAATGGCGTTACCGACCCCGATGATGCTTCTGTATTAATCGTGAATACTTGCGGCTTCATTGAAGATGCACGCCAGGAATCAATTGGCGCTCTACAAGAATTAGCGGATGCAAAAGGCAAAAATCAACTCCTAATTGCCGCTGGCTGCATGGCACAACGTTATGGTGATGAAGTTGTGCAGTGGGTTCCAGGTGTGGATGGTGTCATCGGCACCCGTCGTTGGATGGATATTGTGCCGTTTGTGCGCAAATTACGCCGTCGTAAACACCCGCAGCCGCTTTACCATCTGCCCGAAGAAGCACTCACCGTGGGTACAGACGAACGCGGTGTAATAAGAGCTTCCGTGCAAGGCCGCAGCGCTTATTTGAAGATTTCAGATGGCTGCCGCCGACCGTGTGCTTTCTGTGCGATTCCCCAAATCAAAGGCACTCATGTTAGCCGGCCGCTTGACAATATTGTTTCAGAAGCTGTACGTTTACAAGATAGTGGTTTGCAAGAACTGCTGTTGATTGCTCAAGATACAACTGATTACGGACACGATCTGGGTCTCAAAAATGGGTTGAGCCAACTGCTGGGACAAATCACACAAGCAGCACCCGATATCCCATGGATTCGTCTCATGTACGCCTATCCGGGTTATGTCACCGATGAATTAATTGAAACAATGGCCGGTTCGCCACAAGTAGTCAATTACCTCGATATTCCCCTTCAACACGGCCATCGTGAAACGCTCAAACGTATGCGCCGCCCTGCCAATATCGAATGGGTTTATCGCACGCTCGAAAAATTACGCGCAGCCATGCCAGACATCGCCATTCGTACAACTTTTATCGTTGGTTATCCTGGTGAAACAGATGAAGAATTTGAAGGCTTGAAACAGTTCGTAAAAGATTTGCAATTTGATCGTGTCGGCGTTTTTACTTATTCCTTTGAAGCGTCAACACCATCGTCAACGGTTTCATGGCAAGTGCCGCAAGAGGTGATGGTGGCACGCCAGGAAGAGTTGATGGCTATCCAGCAAACGATTTCATTGGCACGTAATCAGGCACAAGTCGGCCGTATCTTGCCAATTTTGGTTGAAGGGTATGGGGATAATGTCAGTGTCGGCCGTTCCTATCGTGACGCGCCTGAAATTGATGGTTATGTGCTTGTACCGGGTGAATTGCCGGCGGGTGAAATGGTGCCAGTGCGTATTGATGGGGCCATGACCTATGATTTAACAGGTGTGCCAATGACAGAATCCGCACATACAGTATCTTTGGGAAATATTCAAATCGGATGATTGAAAGCCCCTGCCAATTTTTGATATGCTGAAAACACGGCTTGAATGGACTATTTTAATCGTGATTGTGCTGCTGCTTGGTGGTGCCTGGATTATTGACTCACGTGAAACCACAACAGAACCACAAAATTTTTTGCTCACCGAAGCACCGATTGTCGGCCACCTTGCCCCTGATTTCACGGCCACAACTCCAGAAGGGGAATCGTTCACTTTGACTGATTATGTCAACCGAAATGGTGAAAATGGCAAACCAGTTGTACTCAATTTTTGGGCTTCGTGGTGTGGCCCTTGCCGGCTGGAAATGCCGCATTTTGAAAATGCCAGCTTAAATTACAGGGATACGGCAGTAATATTAGGCATAAATCAAGCAGAATCCGCCGATAAAATCCAAGATTTTCGGCAGGCGACACATGTAACGTACCCTTTGTTGGTTGATCAAGATTGGACAGTTAACCATTTGTATGGCGTCAATAACTTGCCTACGACAATTTTTGTAGATGGCAAAGGTGTTGTGCAAGAAGTATTTGTAGGTACAATGAATCAGGCCGTGCTAGAAGACAAAATCGACAAAATGATAAGCGAATAGTGCGGCTGTATTTTATTCAACTCTGTATCGAATCTTTTGGTAATTTTCGCCTTAATTCGATTGTGTGTCTATCGCGCAATTGTCCACAGCCGGCTTGAATATCAATGCCTCGCCTGACACGTACTGTGCTGCTCACGCCGTAACTTGCCAAAGCTGCTTGGAAAGCATCAACTTGTTCACGAGAAGACGGCCGTCCCCCATACCCCTCTGTTGGATTCAACGGAATTAAATTTACGTGGCAGATCAAGCCCTTTAGTAAACTGCCCAAAGCATGCGCCTGGTCTAAAGTGTCATTTTCGCCGTTGATCAAAGCCCACTCAAACGTAATGCGACGTCCCGTTTTGATCACATATTCGCGGCAAGCATCCAATAATTCTGCGATGGGCCAACGTTTGTTGACGGGAATGAGTTTATTTCGCTCTTCATCGGTAGCCGCATGCAACGAAACAGCCAGGGGTGTTTGGCGACCTTCAGCCGCATAACGACGAATAGCAGGCACAAGACCTACGGTAGAAATGGTAATCTTGCGGGCACCCAGGTTAAAGCCATCTGTAGTGATTAGACGGTCGACGGCCGTTAATGTCTGATCATAATTGTGCAACGGCTCGCCCATACCCATCATAACGATATTGGTCACATGCTCACCTTCTGCTGCGAGTTCACGCGCAAAATAAAGCACCTGCTGTACAATTTCGCCGCTGGTCAAATTGCGAAAAAATCCCATCTGACCCGTCGCGCAAAAAACACAACCCATGGCGCAGCCTGCCTGTGTGCTGATGCATAAGGTGCGTCGTTTGGCGTATTTCATCAAAACCGTTTCGATATATTGACCATCGGGCAGTTGAAAGAGCACTTTACTGGTTTGATTGTCACTAGATTCCTGTTTGACGACAATTTTGCCTGTGTTGAGGGAAACGGCCGTTGCTAATCGTACACGCAGTTCTTTAGGTAAATTAGCCATTTCAGACACATCAGCCACATATTGTGTATACAGCCAGTTCCAAATTTGACGCGCCCGAAATTTTGGCTCACCTAATTCAGTCACAAAGTGTGTTAAGGCAGGAAAATCAAGATCATACAGATGTGTTTTTTGGGTCATTAGAATAATTTATCTTTCTTAAGCGCAGCGGCTAAAGCACGAATATCCTCAAAAATGAAATCTGGTTTAATATCGCTGACAGCTACATCTGCACGCGTCGAGATGCCAGATAGTACCATAATCGCCTGTATGCCGGCTGCTTTAGCTCCAGCAATATCGGTTGTTAGACGGTCGCCAACCATTGCCGTATCAGACGAACTGCCGTTCAGACGGCACACGGCTTCGGAAAACATGATTGGGCCCGGTTTGCCTATGGTTATAGGTTTAATGCCAGTAGCGGTTTCAATCACGGCCAACAGCGCCCCGGCACCCGGCAAGGGACCCATTTCACTTGGGAAAGAGGGGTCAGGGTTTGTGCCCACAAATTTTGCGCCTTTTCCAACCAATAAGGCACCCATTGCCAACTCTTTGTAATATGTTTCAGGAGTCATACCCACAACCACGACCGCTGCTGTCGCACCATCGGCAACTTCATCCGGTGTGACAATCACAAACCCTTGCGCACGCATAGCGTCACGCATGCCTTCGGTGCCAACTGTGTAAACGGCCGTTCCCGCCCCATATTCTGTGCGCAAATAGCCTGCCGTTGCTTCAGACGAAGTTAATATCTGTTCTGGCGGTATTTCCACGCCAAAACGCGCAAATTTTTGTTGGTACAAAACGGCCGTTTTTGTGGCATTATTCGTCGCCAACATAAAATTGATGTCTAAACGACGCAAAGTTGCAAAAAAATCAGCTAACCCGGGCATGGGCGTATCGCCACGCCACAAAACCCCATCCATGTCTAAAATTAAATTTCTAATATGTGTAAGCATGCCGTGATTATAGCTTAACCGTTGAGAAGGGGTAGGCTTCAAAAGAGGTCTAGGGCATGAATGCTTTTTGAGGCCATCTGTTGCGCGTGTATAATTTCAACTTGCTTTTGGAAAAAGGAAGCTGCTAATTCAAAGTGAAATATGCTTCACTATGAATTAAAACGGATTTACACGAATTAAGGAAAAAGTGTGAAATAGTGAAACTATCGGTAATCGTACCAGTGTACAATGAACGGGAAACGCTTATCCCAGCCATCAAAGCCGTTCTGGCCGTGGAACGGGCTGATGAACTTATCATCGTCGACGACGGCTCAACAGATGGCACACGCGAGCTTTATCCCGAAGTAGCCGCGTTAAGCGATAAAATCCGCATATTTATGCATAAGAAAAACCTGGGAAAGGGAGCGGCCGTTGTCACCGGATTCGATAAAGCTTCTGGGGATATTTTTCTCATTCAAGATGCCGATCTCGAATATGATCCGCGCGATTATGATTCATTGGTGCGCCCCATCGAGGAAGGACGCGCCGAGGTTGTCTACGGCTCACGTTTCCGTGGTGGCCCCACAAAAACGATGTTTTTCTGGCATATGGTCGGCAACAAATTCCTGACTTTAGTCACAAACATCCTTTACAACACCATTCTGACCGACATGGAAACCTGTTATAAAGTCTTTCGTGCCGATGTTATCGTAGGGATTAAGTTTCGGGCGCGTGGTTTTGAATTTGAACCCGAAGTGACCTCTAAGGTGCTCAAACGTGGTTACCGTATTTATGAGGTGCCAATTTCTTATAATGGACGCGAATTTGAGGAAGGCAAGAAGTTAAATCCATGGAAAGAAGGACCCAAAGCATTTTATTATTTGGTGAAGTATCGGTTTGTTGATTAGGTAACAATTTGAAATCCACTGCAGCGGACACGGAGGATGCAGAGATGGTTTCTAAATCTTCCCAATTCTGCGATTCTTTTCAAATTGTGGTTAAACGTGCATGCCACCTCTTGCCGCAAAACTGCCATTTCAAGCTAAAATTTGGATCATAACACTTACATGGTTTGCATTTTGGGTGCGTGTGCGTGGTTTATTTGCCAATCACTTTCATGCTGATGAGGCTCTGTTTGCCGGTTGGGCACGTTTGATTGCCGTTTGGCGTGATCCCTTTTTATTGAGTCAAGCGGTAGATAAACCGCCTGTATTGTTTTATTTGCAAGCACTTTTTTATCCGCTCTTTGGCGCGGTCGAATGGGCGGCACGCATGCCAAATTTGATCGCATCCCTGCTGCTGGTACCGTTAGTGGGACTATTGGCCTGGCAATGGTATCGAGATGGCAGTACGGCCGTTCTCGCCACCGCCCTCATCACCTGTTTGCCCCTCGCTGTTCAATTTAGCGCGACTGCCTTCATCGACCCCCTGCTCACCTTTTGGCTAATATTATGCCTTTTTCTTGTCGGCAAAAAACGACCCGGATTGAGCGGCTTACTATTTGGTGTGGCCCTGGTCACCAAATATCAAGCAGTCTTATTTCTGCTGCTTGTAGTTGGTTTGGGATGGTTATTTGGTTGGAAAAAACGCGCCTGGTTACGCTGGTTCGGTGGAGCAGCGCTCCCAATGCTGTTCCTCTTTTTTTGGGAATTTATGCGTACTGGTGAACTCGCCTTGTGGCAAAATCAGATCGGTAATTTTGGGGGATTACGCTTGATCTGGTCCTGGGAACTATGGCCCAGGTTTATAGGCTGGGCACAGCAAAGTCGATTTGTCTTTGGTTCCAGGGTGATGGCAGGACTGTTTTTACTCAGCCAGATAACTTTGTGGCTGCCCCGGCCACAAGCAGCACAAAAAACTACGGCCGTTGCTCGGCACATCACCGCGCTTCTCTCCCTATTCCTGCTCGCCTATATTTGCCTGCATTGGTTATTAGCGATCCCAATCTGGGATCGTTACTTTTTACCTATTACGCCCTTGATAGCAATTATATTTGCACATGGAGTGGTGACTATGCTGCAATCGATACCATTGCTCGGCCAACAATTCAGAACACAAGTTGGGATAAAACGGGGTTTGCTGGGGTTATTTGCAATCTTGTTGATTTTTTCAGCGTGGCAAGGGCGTAACGGCCGTTACCCAATTGGGGGGCAAGAAGATGCAGACAATGGTGCCTGGCAAATCGCTGCATTCCTGGCGGATGAACCCTACGGCACGGTTTTATATGACCATTGGTACAGTTGGCAGTGGCACTATCATTTGTTCGACAAAGGTGTCTATGTGAGTTGGTTCCCACACGCTTCTGCTTTGGTGGAAGATTTGGCAGTGTTTTGGGGGAAAGGTCGACGTTATATCGTTTTGCCGGATACAACCGCAGCCCTACCAATCCTGCGCGAACTCAAGCATGCTGGATATGCGCCTCAACCCATTTTCCACAGCGATACCAATCCTGGTATCATTTTGTACCGGATAGGATCATGAATCATTCATCGCACACACACATCTTCAAACGCTTTATCCCATTAGTTGCCCTGGCTGCACTGGTTTTGTTGTTTTTCAACAAGCTGGCCTTCAGCAATTTGATCTTGGCGCGTGGGGATATGTTCCTCTATTTCTATCCTTATTGGCAAGCAGCGATGGCGGCATTGCGCGACGGCCGTATTCCCCTTTGGAACCCCAATATCTTTATGGGGGCACCGTTGCTGGCCAACAGCCAGGTTGGCTTTTTCTACCCACTCAATTGGCCCTTTTGGCTGCTTTTAGAAACGCCCTACGCCGTCAGCGCCAGTATTATCTTGCATATAGGCATTGCCGCAGTTGGAGCTTATCTGGCGGGTCGCCGGATTATGAGGGTAAGTGTGATTGGCGGGTTAGTAACGGCCGTAACCTTCGCATTAGGTGGTTATCTGACCGCCCAAGTCGAGCATATCAACCAGTTACAGGGCCTGGCATGGCTGCCGTGGTTCTTGGTTGTGATTGGAAAACCCACAAAATCTGGATGGCGCGGCATTATCGGTCAATCAACCGCAGTTGCGCTTCTTTTTGCCCTCCAACTATTGGCCGGACATACACAAACCACCTTCATCACCGGTATTGCCATAGGTATTTGGCTGCTGACACAGTTGTTTGCAAAACGGTTTCTGCGCAGTTTGGAAAGCAATTTAGCGCAAACTACTACGGAACAAGGTCATAATAGATACAAAGGATACAATGGAAAAGCAGTGGGGACATTCAAAGCAGGTTTGTGGCAGTTTGTGCCACTTATTTTGGGAGCTGTTTTTGCTTTGCTGTTAGCTGCGGTTCAACTTTTACCCACATTGGAACTAACAAGTTTATCTAGCCGGCAAGGAGGATTGGCTGTTAATGAAGTTTTGTCATTCTCGCTGCATCCACTGTTATTAACACGCTCATTTTTGCCCACTTACAATCAATCGCTTTTTAGTGAATATGTGGCCATCTTGCCGCTCATATTGCTGGCACTGGCCTTTATTGCCGCCTGGCAGTGGCGTGTACACGCCACTGTGTTTTCTGCGCTGGTATGGGTTTTAATGGGCATTTTGTTGGCATTTGGTTTGTTTAATCCACTCTACTGGCTGCTGGCACGTTTGCCCGCTTTTAATTTATTCCGTGTACCCGCACGTTGGCTGATCTTATATGCTTTAGGTACTGCCCTTTTGGCAGGTGTAGGTTGGGATTTGATACGTGCGCAGTGTGTGGCCTGGCAACGGCCGCTGCGCTGGTTTTTAATCATCGTCATTGCTATCATGGCCTGGGGATTCATAAGCGGCTCAATGGTCGGCGTTTTGCCTACCGGCCCAGAAGCACCATTTGAAGCGCCCCATGTGGTGACGATTATTGGTTGGATGCTGGAGCTGGGCATTTTGTTGGGCGTGTTTTTCCTTTGCAGGCGGGGTGTGGCGAAACGGCCGTTACAACTCATATTAGGCACAACAATCTTAATCTCATTGTTTGCTGCAACGCGCACCCATCCCTACAACAACCCAACTACTCCTGAAGCTTATTTCGACTTGCGGCCGCCGATCACACGTTTGTTAATAGATTCAAACACACCGCCGGGTCGTTTTCTAAGCCTTTCAGATACTTTCTTTGATCCAGGCGATCAAGCCGAAATCAACAGTATTTATGCCGGCCAACTCTCAGCGCAAGCTTTGTATGATTACACCGTCGCCATCAAACAAAAAGAAATCATCAGCCCCAATTTGCCGCTTGTTTATGGTCTGAACGCTGTCGATGGCTTTGATGGCGGCATTTTGCCTTTGCGTGCATACAGCGAACTCATGCGGCTTGTGCTACCCGCAGGAACCACCACCGACGGCCGTTTACGCGAACAGTTAACGGCCGTACCTCCATCTCGTTGGCTCGACCTATTTAATGCCGCCTATCTGATCACCGACAAAACAGGCGATGTCTGGGTAGACGGCATCTTTTTTGACCGTCAGCATCCCGTCACAATGCAGCCAGGTGACACAATCGAAGTCGGCACTATTCCCAACTTTGAAGCCACAGAAATACATGTTTTGGCAACGGCGCAGCCAGAACCAGTCACTGTTCAATCAATTGAAGGTACGTCATACAACATAAACCTTAAGTTCATACAAGATGGTCTCTATCGGGCAAAATTACCCACGCCGACCACACTGACAGCTATCAAACTAAAGGCGTGTGAACGCGTTGCAGCATGTGAAATTCAGGCATTGACCTTAGTTGATTCACGCGCTGATGCTTTTCAATCAATCGTGCCCGGCAGTTATCGCCTCATCCATTCAGGCGATGTAAAGATTTATGCCAATTTGGATGTGCAGCCACGCGCATTTTGGCTGTCAGATTGGCAGTGGCAGCCTGACAGCGCTGCGGCTGTGGAGGCTATGCAAACAGATGAATTTGATCCGCGCAATACGGCCGTTCTCATCCCCAATCCATCCGCCTCACAACCAGTTCCAACCTCACAAACAACATCTTCTGCCACCGTCAACATCCGCACCTATACCCCTGAAAACATCATCGTGCAAACTCAAAGTGACACCGCTGGGTTACTTGTTTTGACTGATGCCTTTTATCCGGGCTGGCAAACGGCCGTTGACGGCGAGCCGGTTCCTCTTTATCAAGCCAATGGCATGTTTCGGGCTGTTTTCGTGCCTGCCGGGGAACATCAAGTTGTGTTTTCTTATGAATCGAAGGGAATGGAGAACGGCCGTATTATCAGTCTAGCCGCGTTGTTACTTCTGCTTCTCAGCCTAGGATTTCTCCGACTAAAATCTCGGTAGAGATTTGTCAAGTTTTTGATAAATTTTTTCACGATCCACTCGTGGTAGAAACTTGACAAATCTGAAACTAAGCTATTCTCCCGAAAGCGCTTGGATTGGCAGGAAAATCATTTCCTGGGGTGGTTCTATTGGCTCCTCAATCTCTAAGAATACGGCCGTTACGACGCCCCAATTACCATCACTATCCTGACCACGCACAAAAATCGTGTGTTTACCCACTGTCCATTCGGAGGTGTCGATGGTGGCAACGGCCGTTTCTACCTTCCCATTAAATGCACCATCCAGCGCATCCATAGGCACAGCAACCGGATTATTGTCACTATCCCAAAAGGGCACATCCACAAAATATTCCGCAGCGCTCACAAGTTGGGTAGGCTCTTCACCTTCACTATGATTAAAACGTGTGTCATCAACTTGGGCCGTTAAGTCAACCGGTGTACCCGCCGCAACAATCAAATGCGACAAAGTTAAAGTGGCAACATCTGGCCCGGCAGGTTGTAGATAAGGCATGCGGGCGGTTTTGGCAGCATATAAAAACGCTTCTAAATTGTCTGGCAAAATTTGATTTTCAAATGTCACACAATCTTGAAAAAAAGTTGTGCCGATTTCAAAGTTAAAGGCAGCCACGCCTAAATCGCCATAAGCAAAATCGTCGCTGGTGCCATCAGTGGGATATAAACCAACAGCTTGAAATGGTGCATAATTGTTAAAATAAGCCAATTTGCGCCCCAATGTTTGTAATTGAATGCCATTGGGGGCGACTGGATTGCCCCACCCCCATGGCCATAAAATCTCCTGACCAAAACTATGCACATCCAAAAAGACACCCATCGCCGTGTCTGGTGCGGCTGCATCAAAATCATCTTCACGTTGATCAGGGAAAATAGACCTTTCGTATGCTTGAATCGACTGCACTTCGGGGTCCGAGACTGCGACCGGACCGCGATAGGTACCATCACATTCATTCGGGCTAGAGCCATTACAACAGCCCCACTGAAATTCAAAGTTGCGGTTGAGATCAGCTCCCCGGTTATTGCTCGTAGGGGAACAATAATTTTGATTTGTATTCTTGCGCCAATACAACCCGGTTTCAGCATACTTACGGCCGTCTGGATTCGCTTGCAGCAGCAGATGAATTTCGTGGTAATCAAGCAGCCAGGTTATGTCAGCATTTATGCCATAATTGGCTGCCAATAATTCGGCGAAACGGGTGCTTAACTCTGGCGGTGCATATTCACGTGCATGCAAACCCGTCATGATGAAGATAACAGGCTTGGGACCAGGTATGGCCTGGTTTGTTAGTTTAAGCACCATCAAATCGTATCCAGGTTCGCCGCCTGGCATTATTTTGTCCCAACTATCACCGATGTCACTCCAACTTGCCAGGGTTGGATGTGCTGCGACGATATCTACGGCCGTTGCAAATGTTTCTTCAACTGTGCGATAACAGGCATAACCGGGAATACCACCATCTTGTTCTAATTTAGGATCAATTGTGGGAATTAATGCTTCTGTCTGTCTGGCATCAATCTCTACACGAAACCCCAAGGTCTGCAACATCTGCACTTCTGCCTCATCAACAGCAGCAAGCAAATACTTTTCTAACCGATTGTTGTATTCAAAGAGGTCAAAACTGTTCAGAATTTTGACCTGAGCTAAATCATCATAATAGATTCGCACAACCGAAACGGCCGTTGGTCTATCATCATCCAGCGGGTTAATACTCTGCAATGGCACAGCCCTAAACAAGGCAATTACGACCATTAACATAAACACACATAAACCAATCCACAAGCTAATCTTTTTCATTGGGGAAGTATAACATAAACCGCGCATGGAAAATTCTTTATTCTTGGTTTAGAATTTGTAGCAGGGAGTTGGGCATTATGCGCCGGTTGATTACAATAATGCTGCGTATTAGGAACGAGGTACTAAAATTTTGCGACGTGTAATCATCATTTTATTAGCAGTGGGCATTTTACTTACGGGTTGTGGTTTATTGAGTGAACCACCACAACCTGTCATACCAACACCCATCCCCACTGCGCCGCCCCTGCTTGACAGCTTAGGTAATGAACAAGTTGTTGATCCTGTCAGTGATATTATCCCAGGAATCGATCCTGATATTGCCGGTTTAATCAATGCGGTATCACAACAACAATTGATGGCCTATGTGCAAACACTGGAGGGGTTTGGCACACGTAATTCTTTTAGCAATGTGGAAAGCGAAACTCGCGGCATTGGTGCTACGCGCAATTGGATCGCATCTGAATTTGAACGAGTCGGCAACGGCCGTCTTCATGTCCAATTTGATGAGTTCACGCTCAGCTACAATGGCCTGACTGCGCCGCAAAGCAATATCGTAGCCACCCTACCGGGCACAGACCCTGATGGCGGTATCATCGTCGCATTAGGTCATTATGATAATCGCCCGCCTGATGTCGCTGATGGTTTCACACGGGCAACTGGCGCCAATGATAATGCCTCTGGAGTCGCTCTTTTACTGGAAACCGCACGCATCTTGAGTTCGCGTGAATGGAATCAAACCATCGTCTTCATCGCCATGGCAGCCGAAGAGCAAGGCACATACGGCGCACGCCATTACGCCCAAAACGCCTTTTTAGACAACCTCAACATTTTGGCGGCAATCAATTATGACACGGTTGGCGGACGTGCTGGTATTTCACAATCTGTGCGCCTCTTCGCCCCGGGATATGCACAATCACCGTCGGGCGAATTGGGACGTTATTATGATTATGTGAGCGGCCTTTATCTTCCCACCTTTCCTGTGATTGTTTATGATGCGCTCGACCGTGAAGGACGCTGGGGTGACCAACGTGAATTTATCAATGTGGGTTTGCCATCAGTGCGCGTGATTGAATCGGAAGAAGATCCCGATCTGATCAATTCAACGCTCGATACGTGGAGTTTGATCGATTACAGTTATCTGCAAAAGGTTACACAGCTGAATACGGCCGTATTGGCCAACATAGCCGGCGCACCTGCTCCCCCCAATCAACCTACAATTGTGCCCATGGCCGACCCTGGTGCTTATCTGCTTACCTGGCCAGTTAAACCCAATGTCGATGGCTATGCAATTTCATTCCGTCCAATTGATTCATATAACTATCCGCCCTTCCGTTTTGTACGCGCAAATCGAGCCGGCAATGTCGTCTTAACCGGGCTTGATCCCAATATGACTTATGCAGTTAGTCTGGCCGCCCTGGATGAAAACGGAGCCATCAGCTACTTCTCCCCTGAGGTCATTGTTGGCCCTCCCGCAGAAACCCAAGTCAGCGTTAACGAATAAAGATATAGTCACGAATTACACAGATTTCACGAATGAATCACTTTTCGTGAAATCTGTGTAATTCGTGGCATAAGATCAGATTACTCAGAGGTTTCGATTGTTAATTCACCCACACCAGTTTCTGCGCCGGGGGCGACGAGTACGCGTTCGGAACCAATGCCAAAATCACCGGTTAGCTGTGCCCAACCATCCGCAGTCTGGACAGTAATGACATACATGCCGGCGGGCAGTTCGTCGAAGGCAAAATTACCATCTGCATCGGCTGTGGTTGCCAGGAAAAAGGGTTGATCCGAGCAGGGGGTATCGCCATAGTAAAAGCTGGCAAGTGATTCAACACATACTTCTACATTCGCATTGGCGTAGGGTTCACCATCCAGCATAATCGAACCGACCAATGAGCCGGTCTCTTTGTCGAGTGGTTCCGGCAGTTGTGGGCCACCATTGACAACTGCCAAAGCATCAAAGCTGTTATCGCTGAGGTCTGCATTATCCATGCGGTAAGTGACCCATTCACCATCTACGCCAACGTTTAGTCCAAATTCTGTGGCAGCCCAGACACGGCCGTTGCCATCCACGGCCAATGCATTCACTTGATTGCTGCTTAAAGCACCAGAATCACGATTAAACAGATTCCAGCCAGCACCATCATATGCTGCCGCGCCCTCGCTGTAGGAACCAATCCAAATGGTGCCGTCGGGAGCGACCGAAACAGCCTGCAACACATAGAAATCATCATTCTGTATTTCTTGCCACTGACCATCAACAAACGTCAATAACCCATCACTATGTGCCGCGATGGGATTGCCGGCATTATCAATTGTGATCGCATCAAAGAAATATTTATCAGTAAACCCCGAACCGGTACTGTAAATAGTCCATTCTGTTCCGTCAAACACAGACACATTGTTGGCAGTTACAACCCACACATTACCCTCAGGGTCTAGCGCAACGCCATCCACTAAACCGGTGGCTTCTTCAGGCGCTTCAAATTCTTCTGAAGGGTAAGTTGTCCAGCTGCTGCCATCAAAATGACTGGCTCCTTCAAAATGGGCTACCCAGAATCCACCAGCAGGGTCACAAGCGACATCATCGGCACTACTAAATCCCCATTCACTTTCATATTCCTGCCACTCTTGGCCATCGAAGGCGCTAATGCCAGCTGTATGCGCGATCAATATTGTGCCATCTGCACACACATCCATCGCGGTGATGTAATCACCACCTAAAGGCGAATCGTCGCTGGTAAAACGCACCCATTCGCCGGCGGCCGACAAACAGGTTAATCCTACGCCGCTGGTTCCAAAACAAGCCATGCCCGCATCGCTGTTGGCATCACCAGCCGCTAACTGCATTTCGTCGCCGCTGCTTTCTGCAGCAGCTTCTTCCGCTGCTGGTTCTACACTGCTCTCTTCAGTGCCCTCGTCCATGACCGGCTCAAACAAGGAGACTGTCTTGAGCACATCCTCAAATAGTGCACTTGTTTCATCCTGCCAACGCGACGTTTCAGCACCGGCAAAGATTAAAAAGGTTTGTGTGCCGTCGGTAAGTGCAGCTAAACGGCCGTCTATCGTCTGATCCCCCTCGTTACCGCTAAAATCAACGGTGTAACCGGCAAGACCATTAACTTCAACCGCTTCGGGATCGGAAATGTCCATGTCATCGTCAGCAATGAACTCTTCTTGGAAACTGGCGATAAGTGTTTCGGCCGTTTCGCCCGCTTCCATCAAGCCGCCAGACATAAAGAAAATCGGCCCTAAATCAGGATCGGCATCTGGTGCTTCCATGATGGTCGTTTCTGCAAATTGTTCAA
>JAGRDI010000570.1:0-726 GCA_020432765.1 Anaerolineales bacterium
TCGCGCAGTAAAATATTGCCCGGCTTCAAATCACGATGCACAATGCCGGCTGCGTGGGCGGCGGCTAGCGCTTCGGCGATTTGGCGCATGAGTACCAAGGCGTAGGTAGGTGTAATCCATTGGTCTTGTGCGATTAAATTGTGCAGATAATCGCTGAGTGCGCCGCCGGAGATATATTGCATGGCGATATAAGCACGGCCATCCGGCACATGACCAATGCTGAAAACTTGCACGATATGGGGATGCTGCAGGCGGGCTGTGGCACGGGCTTCACGCTGGAAGCGTGCGCTAAACTCTTCCGATTCGACAATATGGGGCAATAATATCTTTAGTACGACTTGCCTTTCTAGCTGCATATCATGCGCCAGGTAAACGTCTGCCATACCGCCGCGCCCCAGATGCCGCAAGATGCGGAATTGATCAATTATTTGCCCAATAAATGTGTCTTTGCCTGGCATGTTGTTGTAAGGCGACCGGTTCTTTGCTACCGTCTTTGTTGATTATGTTAAGCTAACGGCCGGTCATCTTTCCTCCCACTGGAACAGATAGTATGGGTTAATTTTAAGGGACACTGATACGGAAAGGCATTGGTCCTGATCGGCATTTTTCCGTATCAGTGTCAGGGTTTTTCAATAGCCCACTTTGTAGCCGTGATTTCCAAATCACGCATGCTTACTCACTCTAGAACGCGAAAGGGATTTCGCGGCTACAGTGCGGGAATTGCCG
>JAGRDI010000570.1:746-3673 GCA_020432765.1 Anaerolineales bacterium
AAAACCGTGGTATCAGTGTCTGATTGTCAAAGTAAAATGTCGAAATAGCTCAGTATCCTTTAGCGGCTCAAAAATTTCTCGATACAGTTCTGTTTCAAGATCGACAATTCCTTCAGCACCATTATTGAATTTCAATTTTAACTGATACCCCTTTTCATATTTGGCATCTGTTACATGTAAAAACATTGGCTACTCAACCCAGTTAGGATAACTGCCGCGTTCACTGATATAGGTTACATTATTGCCGAAGGCGTCCATTTTGTAAATAGCGTTGGTATTCCCTTGAGCACGGGTGAAAAGAATGTGACGGCCGTCGGGTGTCCAGTGTGCGCCCCATTCATAATCGTCTGTGGTGAAAAGCAGGCGTTGGTCGCTGCCATCGGTGTTCATGATGAAGATGGCGGCTTCATCTGTTTTGCTGAGTGAGTGGAGATAGAGAATGGAACGGCCGTCCGGCGACCATTCCGGCGACCAATCACTGACACCATTGTCGGTGAGTTGGCGTGCATTTTGCCCTTCGCTGTCCATGACATAAATCTCCCAGGTATCACCATCGTTTTGACCGGCATTGAAGGCGATTTCGTCATTGATTGACCAGGTTGGATGGCCGCTTAACAAATCATCAAATGTTAATTGCCGTAAGCTGCTGCCGTTGGCTCGCATTGTGTGGATATTCAGGTTGCCGCTGCGATCCGACGCAAAAGCGATTTGGCTGCCGTCCGGTGACCAGGTGGGCACTTGATCTCTGCCGGGGTCGAAGGTGAGGCGGGTTTGGTTACGGCCGTCGATATCCATCACATAAATCTCGCGGTTGCCGTCGCGTTCGGACTGGAACAGGATGTGTTGGCCGTCGGGCGACACCTTGGGATTTTCGTCGCTTGTGTCGTTGATGGTAAGCGGCTGCTGGTTACGGCCGTCGATATCCATGCGATAAATATCATAATCCCCGTCGCGATTGGATTCGAAAATGATTTGCGGGTCAGGTGGAATTGGTGTGGGGGAGGGCTGTGGTGTCTCTGTTGGCGGGGTAGTGGCGGTTGGCTGCGGGGTTGCGGTTGGGAGAACGGCCGTTACTGTGGGTGTAGGTGATGTGGTTTCCGCTATGGCAATAGGCAGTTCGTTGCCGGCTTTAGTTTCAGATGCTGATGAGCCGATAGTAAACTGCCAGGAACGTTGGCTCATCCAAAACAGCCCCACTGCCAAAAGTAACAACAGCGGCAGCAGCCATAACCAGGTTTTATGGCGTTCTTTAGCAGGTTCTCTTACGGGTGCAGTGTCGATGACGGTGGGTATTGCTGCCGGCGGATAGATTTTGTCGACAGGTGTTGTCGATGTGCTGAAACGCTGTTCGGCGGCCAATGCATGGTTGAGCGCCGCACCCATTGCTGCTGCCGTTTGAAAGCGCCCAACCGGGTCTTTTTGCAGCGCCTTCTCCACCACTTGGTACGTCGCCGGTTGTAAATCCGGGCGGATTGTCGCCAGTGGTGGCGGCGGCTCGTAGATATGTTGGTGCAAAACGGCGATGGGGCTGTCGCCGGTAAACGGCCGTTGGCTGGCCAATAGTTCATACAGGATCACACCCAACGAATAGATGTCGGAACGGCCGTCCAGACTTTTGCCGCCGGCTTGTTCCGGCGACATGTAATGCGGTGTGCCCATCACGGAGCCGGTTTGTGTCAGGCGTGTACCGCCCGCATACTGCGCAATGCCCAAATCGGTGATGATAGGCTTGTCGTTTTTGTCCAGCAGGATATTGCTCGGTTTTAGATCGCGATGCACGATGCCGGCTTGATGGGCAGCATCCAAAGCCCCCGCGATTTGACGGGTCATATCTAGTGCCGCAACGATTGACAGGCGCGTATTTTCGGCGTTCATGGCCACCAACCTGTCTTCTAAAGAGCCGCCGCTGATATATTGCATGACCAGATACGGCCGTCCATCCGCCAGACGCCCGGTGGTATAAATACGCACGATGTTGGGGTGTTCGAGTTGGGCGGTCGTTTGGCCTTCGCGCTGGAACCGGACCACGAAGGTTTCGTCGGCAGCCAAATGCGGCAAAATCAATTTAATGACTACCCGCCGCTGCAGCTCGATATCTTCGGCTAAATAAACATCCGCCATCCCGCCACGTGCCATATGCTTGATAATGCGATAGGGGCCGATCATTTTGTCGATGAGTGGATCATTTTTTGGCACGTTGATTTCCTGAGCGAATTCTTTCAATAACAGATTATGGCACTAATTCGTTCCTTACTTAATTCGTTGTAGCCATTATTCGATAAACCGAAAAGTTAACTTGAACTACACCTGTTTTATGGTTCCGGGACTGGTTCAAGAAAATCAGCAGCCGCCCAACCTTCAATACCACTTTCCAGACGAACTTGCCACCACTGGAATGAGTCAGCTTCTAGAGGTCCACCAATCACTTCCATGATTGTGCTTTCTGGTGCTACTCCAACAGGAAGGTTGGTTATCCCAGGATTATCACGTATTGCTAGACCATCTGTACCTGTGCCAAATACTCGTACTATCGAACCGATTGTTATTTCTGTAGATGGCAAAACGGTCTCTGGCGTAGCGGTTGGTATTACTGCCGTCGCAATGAGTTGGGCTGTGGGTACAGGCGTCGGGGTGTCTGTAGTTACTGGTTGTAAAGCTGAAGTGGTCTCTGTAGGCAGTGGTGGTTGGGTACCTTCGGGCACGACAACCGGCACTGTTTCAACAGGTATATCCCCCTCAGAGGAAGTTGCCGATCTGCTGCTATTCCATATCCAAAAGCCCAAAATAATGAGCAATACAACAACAAGCACGGCGGCAATGATCAAGGGCAGTTTCGATGAGCGTTTGTTTGCCGGTGGATCATTTGGCGGTGGTGGTGTATATGCGGGTGTAATCTGCGTGTCTGCCATTGGCTCTTCTGTGGAAAT
>JAGRDI010000022.1 GCA_020432765.1 Anaerolineales bacterium
TTGGTCAGTTTGTACAAAAACAAGGATATTAGAGCTACCTGCAGGACCAAAACCTGCGATATTGTGATTTGTGAAATTTTTATTTATCTTTTTGAAACCCTTTTTTACCATCATTTCATGCGATGGCAAAAAAAAGATATGATCGCGCATTTGTTTCCTAAACGTTTGTGAAACGCAGAGTCCAAACAACTTTTTTTTGTTATCCTTGCACTGTTATGCAAGTAAAAGGCAAAGTGATGGCGCTCGATTTGGGCGAAAAACGTATTGGCGTAGCTGTGAGTGATGCGACACGCATTGTGGCGCAAGGATTATGTGTGGTAAAACGCAAATCGCGCCGTGAAGATTTTGCCCGTTTCAGCCAGATGATTGACGAGCAAAAAGCGACATTGCTGGTGATGGGGCTGCCGATTCCGTTGAGTGGTGTTGAGGGGCAACGTGCCGCTTGGGTACGGGATTATACGGCCGATCTGCAACAACACATCTCAATCCCCATCATTTTCTGGGATGAGAGCTTTACAACCAAACAAGCCGAAGCCAGTCTGCGGGCACGAGGCAAACGCGGCAAGCAAATCAAAGCACGCGTCGACGCTGTTGCGGCAGCCTTCATCCTGCAAAGTTATTTGGATGCACATGCAGGGCCAGCGCCATTTCCAGAAGAGTTACCAACGGAGACGGGTTAATGGCATCAGATCCACAATTAACTGAGCGCCCGCCACGCCGTACAAAAAAGGGATGTGGGTTCGCTTTGCTGCTTGTTGTGATCGTTGCTTGTTTGGCAACGGCCGTACTTACTTATGGCGGGATTCGATGGCAAAGAAACGCCCGCGAAAGCGGTATATTTATCGAAGACGCCAGTCCTGATTTAGGCTTTTTACAGCGCCTGATGTTGCAAAACCGCCTCGTCAACCACAGCGAATCCTTGTACCTGGCAGCCGGCAGCGGCACAACCCCATTCACTTTCACGATTGCGCCGGGTGAAACGGCCGATTCGATTACACAACGCCTTTCTGATAACCGCCTCATCAATGACAGCGAACTATTCCTCAATTATTTACGTTTTTATGGGTTGGACGGCCGTTTACAAGCTGGTGAATTTACACTGGATCCACGTTGGTCAATTCCTGAAATGGCCGCAGTGATCGCAGATGCAAGCGCCCAAAACCGACAAATTAATATTTTTGCCGGTATGCGCCTTGAAGAAACAGCCGCCTACCTGACACAACTTAACCTCGCCCATGTCGATCCCGCAGAATTCCTGGCGATCACCCGGCGTGAAGTGCCTTTCGACACCAGCCCTTACCCATTTTTAGCAACCCTACCCGCAGACACATCTTTCGAAGGGTATTTGATGCCCGGTTTGTACAGCCTGCCGCCAGATGCTGATGCAATTTATTTGATTCAACTAATGTTACAAAACTTCGACCAGCAAGTAACGCCAACCACGCGACAAGCTTTTGGCGCACAAGGATTATCCTTGCGCGAAGGTTTGACATTGGCTTCGATTATTGCCAAAGAAGCCTTGGTTGAGGAGGAACGGCCGTTAATTGCAGGCGTCTACCTCAATCGATTCAATGATGGCACCTTGCTGCAAGCTGACCCTACCGTACAATATGCGCTCGGATATCAACCAGCAAACCGATCATGGTGGAAAAATCCATTAACATTAAACGATTTACAAGTGGACAATCCTTATAACACCTACCTGTACCTCGGACTGCCACCCGGCCCGATTGCCAGCCCTGGACCTGCTTCGATCCGTGCGGCCGCCAATCCGACACCCACCGACTATTATTTTTTCGTCTTAGATTGTGATGCCAACACAGGCGAACATATTTTTTCGACGACTTTTGAGGAACATTTGGGTTATGCACAGCGCTGCCAGTAAAGGAGTAGGGAGTAAGCAGTATGGCGTAAGCAGTAAGGGCCTTGCTCCATACTTCCTACTCCTTACTTCTCTCCTCATACTCCTAACGCTAACCAACTGCCAAAGCACAGCACCCGTCGTGAAAGTCGGCTTGGTAGCCCCATTTGAAGGACGTGACCGTGCGATCGGTTACGATGCGATTTACAGTGCACGGCTGGCAGTGCGCGAAATCAATGCGGCTGGTGGTATTGGCGGCTATCGTATTGCTTTGGTGGCCTTAGATGACAGTGGTGATCCAGAGTTAGCACAAGGCACGGCCGAATCGCTGGTGATCGATGATAATGTGGTCGCTGTAGTCGGACATTGGCGACCGCAGACAACGGCCGTCGCTGCCCCCATCTATGCATCTGCCAACCTGGCTTTTTTAGCGGGTGGTGAGTCTCCTTACCAACCAACCGATCCTGCTGATTTAGAGCCTGATTTTATTGAACGGTATACGGCCGTGACCCCTTTCAACGAACAACCTGGCCCTTA
>JAGRDI010000571.1 GCA_020432765.1 Anaerolineales bacterium
CCGCTTTAGCGGTGTGGGCGCTGGTGTTCGGCACGACTAAAGTCGTTACTACAAACCCCAAATGTTTTTCTTAACATCCATACCATGCGTGTAATGTAAGTAAATTAATCACAAAACCTGACAAGTCTTCTCTAGAAAAATAAAAAACGCCAGCATCCAGTTCAGGGTTTTTCAATAGTCCACTTTGTAGCCGTGATTTCCAAATCACGCATACTTACGCACGCTAGAACGCGAAAGGGATTTCGCGGCTGCAGTGCGGGAATTGCCGACTACTGAAAAACCGTGCATCCAGTTAATTTCGCGTTGACAACGGCCGTTTCTTTTGCTAAGATTTTCGTCACATTAATAAATTTATACATTTTCTTATCCAGAGAGGTCGAGGGACCGGCCCGTAGACACCTCAGCAACCGCCCATCATGGGAAATGGTGCTAAATCCGGCAGGAGACTGACCATAAAACATGGCACACTCTTTTACTCCTGAAAGATGAGATATTGTTGCCTTAGCTTCTTAACGGCCTCTCCTGGATACTTGGGAGAGGCTTTTTTTGTGCGCTTTTTCATAAAGCTATTTCCCACAGCCTGAAAAATAAAACAAATATGGAGCATTATCATGACATTAGTAATGAAATTTGGCGGAACCTCTGTCGGCAGCGCAAACGCAATGCGCGAAACCGCCCAATTGATCCAAAAAACGAAGCAAGCGTGGAATCAAATTATCGTTGTAGCTTCTGGTATGGGATCTAAACCAATAAAAATAACTGACCTATTGCTGCAAGGTGCTTATTCCGCTTTTGATGGCGATGATAACACTTACAAAGAGATTGCCGACCAAATGCGGCGCATTCATTTTGAAACCATTGACGGGTTGCTCGAACCGGAAGGTGAACGCCAAAAAATATTGGCAGAAAATCAACGTTTTATCAGCCATTATGAAGCGTTATGTCAAGCAGTTTGTGTCCTGGGAGAATTAACTCCACGTGCTTTAGATGCAATAAGTGGTATGGGGGAACAAATGAGTGTGCCGATTTTAGCCGCTTATTTACGCCAGGAAGGTATCCCCGCGCAGGCAGTTGATGCAACCAACCTGATTGTGACTGATAATAATTTCCAAAGCGCTAACCCCGATTTTGGTTTGACTACCATAAAAGTCCAGGCTGCGTTACGGCCGTTGCTGGAAAACAACATCATTCCCATCGTCACCGGCTTTGTTGGTGCCACCCCAAATGGTATCACGACAACTTTGGGGCGCGGCGGTTCTGATTTCTCTGCTTCCATTTTAGGTCAATCAATCAAAGCAAATGAGGTTTGGATTTGGACTGATGTAGACGGTGTGATGTCTGCCGACCCACGGATTGTAGACAATGCCGTCTCCATACCCGTTTTGAGTTATCGCGAAGTCTCTGAATTAGCCTATTATGGGGCCAAGGTTCTGCACCCGAAAACGATGCGGCCGTGTATTGAAAACAATATTCCCTTACGCATCAAAAACACATTTAATCCTACCCACCCGGGTACTGTGATTGTCGATCATAAATCAAATGGCAATGGCGGCATCAAAGCGGTTACAGGCATCAAGAATTTAAGCATGATCACAGTCGAAGGCACAGGTATGATTGGGATTCCCGGCATCGCAGCACGCACATTTAGTGCCGTCGCCAGAACAAAGGTCAGCGTTTTGCTAATAAGCCAGGCATCATCTGAACAATCGATCTGTTTTGCTGTACCCGAATCCCAAAACGAAACCGTCGTCAACAGTTTGCGGACCGAATTTGCTGAAGAGATAAAACGTCGTGACATTGATAGTGTCTGGGCACTGCATGATGTGTCAATTGTTACGGTTGTAGGAGCAGGTATGCGTGGCACACCCGGTGTCTCTGGCCGCATTTTCAGTTCTATGGGTGAGCATCATGTTAATGTCATTGCCATTGCGCAAGGGTCTTCTGAGTGCAGCATCAGCATTGTGATCGATGGAGACGATACGGCCGCTGCAATCTCGCATATCCATAACATTATTCTCGAACTATAAAATCAGTGAATCAAAAGCACCTCGCCACCTTTCAGCTTGAACCGTTTCGACCTTCACGTTTGTGGCTTAATCCACACGCTCAAACGATCTTGGCCAACTCCATCCGGCCTATGCGCGGTCTATTCTTTCGCCGCGTCCGCCTAGATACGCCAGACGGCGATTTTCTAGACATTGACTTTCCAGTCATACCCGGGGCACAATTCAGTCCACAATCACCTCTGGTATTGCTGTTGCACGGGCTTGAAGGCAACGCAAGGCGTGGTTATGCCCATGAACTATACAAAAATCTAGCCCTTTTCGGCATTCGAGCGGTTGGTTTGAATTATCGTTCTTGCAGCGGCGAAATAAATCGTACGCCGCGCCTTTACCATTCTGGCGCGACAGATGACGTCGAATTTGTGGTTGATTGGTTAGCACTACAGTTCCCAGATGCAGCGTTGGGGGTTGTTGGATTTTCATTGGGTGCCAATTTATTGTTGAAGTATTTGGGTGAGCAAAGATCAAACACACCAATTCAAGCAGCAACGGCCGTGTCGCCCCCCTTCGATCTTTTACGCGGCGCACAGGAATTTGAAACCGGTATCGGCCGTCGCTATGCCCAACGTTTCCTACAAGATTTACAAAAAAAAACCAAGAATCATGCCCACATCATTGGGCATAAAGTCGATCTGGAACGTGTGCAAAAGGCACAAACCGTGCGCGAATTTGATGATGCACTGACTGCACCTTTGCATGGCTTTCTTGATGCAAATGATTATTATAAACAAAACAGCAGCGCACAATTCATACCCGACATCTGTGTGCCTACATTGATCTTACGCGCCATGGACGATCCCTTCTTCGCCAATGACATCCCGCATACCAGCATCGCCAATAATGCATATATCTATGCCGGCTTTACCGCGTATGGCGGCCATGTCGCCTTTGTCGAAGGCAAAATTCCTGGCCGTCAACACTATTGGGCCGAACGCCAGGCCGCACGTTTCACCGCCCATTTCATTCAGCAAAATTAGCCAAACCGATCTATAATAACAATCACAAAGGGTAGTTACCCTAAATATAATATGAAACCACAGAACACAAAAAGGTCATTTCTCAATGTCTCTTTGCTCTCTATGGTTCAGCTTTTTAAGGAGAAGCAACAATGATTATTAATTCCCGTTCAGTAGACGCAATGAATGCCCAAATTCAAAGTGAATTTTCAGCTTCAGCCCAATATATCGCCATTGCCGTCTATTTTGACAAAGAAGGTTTGCCGGATTTAGCCAATTTCTTTTATCGACAATCAGAAGAGGAACGCCAGCACGCGATGAAGTTCGTCCACTTCCTACTTGAAGCCGGTGCCAAACCGATCATCCCGGGTTTGCCCGACATGCGCAACGAGTTTGACGGCGCTGCCGGCGCAGTTCAATTTGCCCTTGATCAGGAAATCAAAGTCACCAATCAGATCAACAATATTATGAAAATCGCGACAGAAGAAAATGATTTTACCAGCCAAAACTTCCTACAATGGTTTATCAATGAGCAGGTAGAGGAGGTAGACAGTATGTCAACACTTTTGCAAACCATCAATCATGCTGGCGGCACGATGTTGTTGGTTGAAGATTTTGTGCGGCGCAATATGCAAGCCACAGCTGTAGATGGGGGCAGCACAGAAGCGTAAATATCCTATTTCCAGCGTGTTAATATTGTTTCGCGCTGGAAAAGCTTTACACTCAAATACAATAAGACTGCGTCGATTACGATTAATCCAACCGCAATCAAAAGCACCAATTCTCGGCTTAAAATGACAATGCCGACTGATTGGCCAATAATGATCATGATCAATGGCAAAATCACCAGTGTAGATAATTGTTCGGCGACACGCGGGTCTGTCACACGTGAAGATACCATGATGGCAAAACAAACAGACAGCAGCGCAAGCAAGGGACCAACTACAATAATCGCAATCGCCCACATAGGGTCGATCAAAAGCAAAAATAATTCGCTGCTAACAAAAAACCAGGCGCCAATCAAGTAGATCAAAAAGGCAAACCAGGTAGCCAGAATAGCCGGTACAACGGCTGCCACCGCCTTTCCCATAAGCAGTTCGGTGGTAGTAATTGGCGTGGCCAACAACGGTTCCAGGCTGTGGGTCGCTTTTTCGCCGACGATGCTGTAGGCAGCGATGGTCACGGGGATAGCTACGGGCAAAATCATAAACATCATAGTGAAAAGGTCGAGCATATACAATGTGGTGCAATCCATTTCGTTGAGTCCTGCACAACGCACACCCAAGATGTCCAATTCGCCACTGTTACTTAATTCGCCCATGCCCATATCGCCACCAAATTGATTCATGACTACAAGCATAATCAGCGGAATTGCAGTCAGTATCAAAGGTAAAAAGGCAACGGTAAACAAAACCATGCGGTTTTTGAACACTTCGGCCCATTCTTTTGAGATGATTGTTTTGATTTTATTCATCTTATCCCGCGAATTTCGCTTGATCCTACATCTTTAATCATTAACCAATTGTAAATAGACGTCTTCTAATGTGCGGCGCAGTTCACCGACAAATTGAATATTTGCGCCTGCACCAACAAGCTGCCGGATGATTTCGGGATTTTCTGTTTCGGGATTTTCCACTGAGATTAATAATTTGTTGTCTACTGCTTGGGCTGCTTTGATAAACGGTAATGTCTCAATTTGAGACATATAGGAATCGGCCGTTTCTCCCAAATGAAAAACAACTTGACGGCCGTATACCTGCCGTCTAAGCTGCGCAGGTGTATCCAACACACGCAGCTTCTGTTTGAAAACCGCCACCCGATCACACAAACGGTCTGCCTCATCCAAATTATGGGTGCAAATAAAAATCGTACGCCCTTCACTTTTCAATTCAGCAATGAAATCGCGTACCAGCTTGGCCGCTTCAGGGTCAAGACCAGCCGTAGGCTCATCCAAAAACAATACTTGTGGTTCATGCAGCAATGAACGTGCGATGGCTAACTTTTGGCGCATACCCTTGCTGAAACTGCCGGCCGTATCATCGCGTCGTTCCCATAAGCCCAACATACGCAAATATTTTTCGACCTGCGCATCGATATTTTCAACTTCATACAAAGAAGCATAAATTGTCAAATTGCGCCACGCTGAAAGCCGATCATACATGCCAGGCGTTTCGGTGAGAATGCCAACATTACGGCGAATATTCTGATTATCTTCGCCAACTTTATATCCCATCACCGTTGCGCTGCCAGCCGTGGGTGCAATGAGTGCCGTCAACATACGCACCGTGGTCGTCTTGCCAGCGCCGTTGGGACCTAAAAAACCAAACACCTCGCCATGAGCGATGTCGAGGGTAAGCCGGTCTACTGCCAGGTGTTCGTCGAATTTTTTGGTGAGGTTCTCAGTTCTGATCATGATTTTTTATGTGTATCGGCTGCGCTCTAACATATCAAGTGTAACGGCGGCTTGTGTATCTTCACCGGCAAGCGGCAGCGGCAAAGGGTCAATGTCTGGCTCTTGCGGTTCAGGCTCTTTCAGCCAATAGATAATGCCCAGGCTGATTAATGCAAAGACGGCTAACAGCCCTTCAGATGCCCAAACGCCCCAAGTCGTAACCGCAATAACAACCATTGCATTGGCGAGTGCATGCCACAAAATTGCGGCCAACAACCAGATTGAACGCCTGCGTGTAAAGACCTGCATCACCATTAATGATAGCGCCAGATGCAAACAGATGGCCAACACACGCTCGATTAGTGGCAAAAAGGCATTATACAAGGGCACATCAAAAACAGCAGCATATTGTGCTTCTAACAGACCCATCTGTTCAGGTGGGACTGGCACAGGAATTAAACCACCGCGCATGAGTGCCAAGGCACCTATATTGATCGCGGCAATGACCGCAACCACAATCGCTTCAATCCCACCATGCCCATCTCCCAGCATCATGCCGCGTCCCCAGGTGCGGGCATCTTTGGCCCAAAAGCGATAGGTCAAATACCGTGCCCCTTCTTCAAAAAAGCCGGATGACAAGCCCAAGAAGATGGCAAGGATGATTAGATTGATAGGCACGGCCGTATCCGTTGGAATTAACTGCCACTGCTGCAAAACCAGCCAGTTGAATGGAATATGCAAAACTTGAGAAGCGATAAATGTCACCGCACCGATAAAAAACAAGCGCCAGCTCGCTTTGCGGGTACGGTGCAGCCATACCCCAATAATTAGCGGTAAGGCAATGATTAAAATGTAACTAAGAAAATACAAAACTGTGATCATGATTAATCCCTGTACGCAGATATTGTATCATGGGTTGTGAAATTTCTCGCGAAAAAGCAGCACTACAGCCCATAAAGTCAGCATAATCTCAAACGGGTTGGGGTTCGTGAGCCAGCGTCTGATTTTTTGCCAAATATTACTATCACTCGGTCTAAAGGCATGGATTGTAAAAGGATATAGCCAGGGAACATCACCACCACCGTCACAAATCAAGTGACCTACATATCCAATGGACCAACTACGCGCAGGCTTTTTGCCGAGAAAGATCGCGATGATAAGCGTTGTCGCTGTGAATGAAAAAAGGGTATGGGCAATAGTACGGCCGTTAACCACCAAACGCATACTGTGCAAACCTTTATCCATCACATCTGGAAAAAGTGATCCGGCATAGAGTGGTGCCGCTTCCAATTCAGGGAAATAGTGGCGCATTATCGCAGGTAATGCCAAGTGTCCTACAATCATAATCCACAATCGTAGCACAAAATCGTGTGTTTTAACCTGCGTATTTTATTCGATATCCCCGTGAGTTCCGCTATACTTAGGCTTTAAATTTAAACTAACCGAGACGAAAGGATCTCCGCAGGACTGCCATTTAACCTCAATAATACCTTCAACCCTCAGAACGGGAGATATGCTCATGGATGATCAAAACGTAAATATGCCTGATGTCGAAGAAATCGAAGCTTTATTAGCTGCAAACAAGTTAGATGAATTAAAAACGCTGCTGCATGATGTGCATCCGGCCGACATTGCAGATCTCCTCGATCAATTGGATGCCGATGAAGCCGTTCAGGTTTTCAATTTATTCTCCATTGAAACCGCCAGTGAAATTCTGGATGAATCAGGCAGTCTTGTCCGCCAGGAAATTGTCGAGAAAGTAGATGATGAAAAATTAGCCGACTTACTTGATGAGCTGCCGATGGATGATGCGGCCGAATTTCTCGATGATTTACCAGACCAGGTTGCCAACCGCTTAATCGGGCTCATGGAGCCAGAAGAAGCATATGATGTGCGCGAACTGCTCAGTTATGAGGATGAAACGGCTGGTCGTTTGATGACACGGGACGTCGCTGCATTGCGAGCGAATTGGACTGTCAGCGCAACTTTTGAATTTTTGCGTTCGCTGGAAGATACAGAAACACTCCACTATCTATATGTTGTCGATGCAACCGGTCGCCTTATTGGCATTTTGCCTATTCGCGATTTAATCATGGCCCAACCCGATCAAACGATTGAAAAGATTATGACTCCCGATATCATTGCGGCACCCGTGACGATAGACCAGGAACATTTGGCCGAGATGATGGCGCGTTATGATTTTTTTGCGATGCCAGTTGTGGATGAAGACGGCCGTTTACAAGGTGTCGTCACGTTAGATGATGTGCTGGATGTGTTTGAAGAAGAAGTCACCGAAGATATCCAACGTTTGGGTGGTTCTGAACCGCTTGATCAACCCTATTTTGCCGTATCTGTGTTTGATATGTTCAAAAAGCGCGTCGGCTGGTTATTACTGCTGTTTTTAGCCGCGACATTAACCGGCACTGTGATCAACCTTTACACCGAACAGTTACAAGCAGCCATCGCTTTGTCGTTATTTATTCCATTAATTATCGGCACAGGCGGCAATGCGGGTTCCCAAACCGTGGCGACAATTATTCGAGCAATCACCTTAGATGAAGTCCGTTTAGGAAATTTATGGCAAGCATGGCGTAAAGAAGTTTCTGTAGGCTTACTATTGGGTATAGCCATGGCCGGTTTAGGATTTGTACGTGCTGTCACATGGGGTGAAGGTGTTAAAATCGGATTGATTGTGGGTCTAACATTACCTTTAGTCGTAATCTGGGCAATTACAGTGGCTACAATTGTACCCACCGTTGCCGATCGTTTTAGAATTGATCCCGCCGTGATTAGCGGCCCCATGATTACAACGATTGTTGACACAACTGGTTTAATGATCTATTTTCAATTGGCAACGATTATTTTGAACTGAGCGATTGGCTGATTTACCAATCGACAATAGAAATGATATTTCCACCAGAATTGATAACAGATTTGCAAAACGCGCAGCATATAGTTGTTTTAAG
>JAGRDI010000572.1 GCA_020432765.1 Anaerolineales bacterium
CATATCCAGTCAAGTTGATCTCGCGTTCTATTTTTCTCCGGTTTTCTGGTATAATCAGCTTGGTTTTTAATTAGGAGCAATGTATTGTTAATCAGATTGTATAAATGTGTCAGTTAGTGGGGAAATATGACAAATTTAACCAATGATTCCAGTTCCAGCTTCCAAAAGATCGGTAACTACAAAATAGAACGCCATATTGCCAGCGGGGGAATGGCTGCGGTTTATCTGGCAGTTGATGAATCTTTACAACGCCAGGTTGCCTTGAAGGTGATGCTGCCCGCTTTGGCAAAAGATGCTGATTTCGTACGGCGCTTTCAACGTGAAGCGCGAGCGGCGGCACGTCTGGAGCATCCCAACATTGTGCGCATTTACGAAACGGGTTTGACGCCTGCGCAAGAACCTTTTATTGCCATGCAATATATTGAAGGGGATTCGTTGCAGGAGGCATTGGCGCAGTTGGCAGAGCAAGGCAAAGTTTATCCGACAATGCAGGCTTTGTGGCTTGTGAAGCAAGTTGCGCAGGCATTGGATGTGGCGCATCAGGCCGGTATCGTGCATCGTGACTTGAAACCGAGCAATATTTTGCTGCGCAGAGATGGCACGCCTGTGCTTACCGATCTGGGGATCGCGACGGTTCAGGGTGAAACACGCCTGACGCAAACCGGCAATATCATTGGCACACCGCATTACATGTCGCCGGAACAGGTGTTGGGAAAGACGGTTGACGGCCGTTCCGATATTTACTCCCTCGGCATTGTCCTCTACGAACTGCTGGCCGGACAAGTCCCCTTTGATGCCGATAGTGCGGTTGCAATTCTGCACCAACAAGCGTATGAAACCCCACCGCCGCTGAACAGCAAACGCCAGGGTCTTTCCAGCCAAACCCTGCTCGTTGTCAATACCTGTCTGCAAAAAAAGCCGGAGCAGCGTTACCAATCGGCGGCGCACATGGTTGCAGCTTTGGAAGCGGCCATTGCTGCCGAAGCGACTGATAGATATGCGGTACCGGTGGCGGCCGCCTATGCCCCCACGCAGCTAGACGCTGCGCCGGTTGCTGCTGCCGAAAAAGAAGAGAAACGCGGCTATCTATGGTTATTGCTGCTCTTGATCCCGCTCTTTTTGATAATATTTCTCCTTTTTCTCTGGCAAAATGCCAACGCTGAACGCCAGGCGTTGGCGCAGCAAGCTACCATTGTCGCTATGGCATCAACCATAACGAGCCAGACCCAAGAGGCGAATCAACAAATAGCTGGTGTTGGAGCAGAGGAGGGTGAGGAGGTTTCGGAAGCTGCTGCGGCGGAGACGACACCAGACCAGGCCCAAGCGGCCGGTCAATCGACGGCCGTTGCTGATCAAGCAGAGGGAGCGGACGGTGCAGCACAGGAAACGGCCGTAGCAATCTTAGCGATGACGGAAACGGCCGTGTCCATGCCTACACTGACACCACTGCCCACAAATACACCGTTGCCGACAAATACATCTATCCCAACAATAACTTATACACCAGCGCCCACGCCATGCAGCATAAGTGTTAACAGCGCCTTTGCCGGCAGTCACACGCCCCAATTAGGCTGTGCAACATCGGGCGCGACAGCCGGTGTTTGGATGGCACAGGAAACTTTTGAGAACGGTCGCATGATTTGGCGCAGCGATAATGACATAATCTATACGATATATAACAATGGCACTTGGGCAGCCTACGATGATATTTGGGTTGAAGGTGATCCCGCTTATTCTTGCGGCAGCGAACAGACACCACCTACACCACAGCGAGGATTTGGAAAAATCTGGTGTACCTATGCCAATGTCCGCACTGGATTAGGTTATGCTACGGCCGGGGAAGCGGGTGTAAATGGCACGATTCAGCAATTTGAAAATGGTTTTATAATCCGGCCGGATGGGGGCAGCGTTAGAGCTTTGAATTACAATGGCTCCTGGAGATAGACATGAAACAGGTTGTCTCCTTACTCCTGATAATTATTGCTGTAATAGGCTGTGCTCAGCCACAAAACAATCTTGAAGCAACAGCCGTCGCAGTTGCAAATCTCACGCTTACGGCCGTTGCCGCAAACCCAGCCCATACATCGACTGCACAACCCACTGTAACCAGCACAGATGTTATTACAGCCCAACTTGAACCTGAAGCAGTGCCGGCCACTCTAACCAGCTTACCAACGACCGTGCCCTCAGCCACATTCACCGCAGAGCCAATACCAACTGACAATGTGACAGCGATACCAACAATGGCAATAGCCGTGCAAACGACCGCGCCCACTTTGGAGGGATCCCCTACAGAAAGCACGGCCGCAACGACGCTGCCAACCCAAGCTGCAGCCACGTCAACAGCAGCACCAGATTTGCCTGCTGCGCCGCCCTCGCAATTATCACCCGCATTGGTTGGTCCTGCTGCGCCTACGGTTTACGAAACAACGCTCAGCATCCCAACATATGGCTATGAATCCGGGTTTGTGCCTACTACCGAAGAAGATGTCATATTCCCCTATCCGCGCATGGATTTTTCGCAGGTCAGCGGGCCTAGCGCACGCACCTATCAGGCGATTGTGCTCGAAAACGGTTATATCTCCGTGACGATTTTGCCTGAGTTGGGCGGTCGCATTTACAGCTTGCGTGACAAAGCAACAGGGCGTGAGTTGTTGTACCAAAATCCAGTTATTAAACCTACAAGCTGGGGCTATCGCGAGTGGTGGCTGGCTGCCGGTGGCATTGAGTGGGCTTTTCCGGTTGAAGAACATGGGCTAAACGAGTGGCGTCCCTGGCAATATTCAATTGGTTCTTCCGGGTATGGCACGGCCGTTACCGTCAGCGATATCGAAGATCGCACCGGTATGGAGGTCGGCGTGACAATCTCATTAGACAGCGGTTATGCCTATGTCACATTACAACCTTGGGCGCGCAACATTTCAGGTCAACCTCAGACATACCAGCTATGGTTAAATGCGATGTTAACCTTGGGCAATAATACCGTTTCGGATGAGACACAGTTCATCGTGCCTGGGGGCGAAGTGATCGTGCATTCATCCGGTGATGGCGGCGTGCCCGGCTCCGGCGGTATAATGAGCTGGCCTTATCAAGATGGTCGTGACATGAGCATTTATGGTAACTGGAATGGATATTTAGGCTTTTTTGTGCCTGCCGGATATGGTTTTAGCGGTCTTTACGATCATAGCAATGGTCAGGGCATTGTACGTGCCCATGCCCCCAACTGGCCGTCCGGCACCAAGTTTTTCGGACCTTCTACATTGTCTCCTTCATTGTGGACCGATGATAACAGCAACTATGTTGAACTTTGGAGCGGCGCAACCGGTAGTTTCTGGCATTCAGCCACCATAGAACCGGAGCAAACCATCACCTGGACGGAGCATTGGTATCCAATCAACGGCAGCGGCGGGTTTAACTATGCCAACCGGCTGGCGGCGCTGAACCTGATTGATACGGGCAATGGGGTAGATATTAGCATTGCTGTGAGTACCTATTTTAGTGGTGACATCATCCTGTGGTCAGGCAGGGAAGCGGTCGCAAGCTGGCCGGTGAAAATGGGGCCAAGTCAGGTGTTTCATGCTACCTGGCAGCGACCTGAAGGAATATCCGGCAGCCTTGGCCTACATCTGCAAGCAGACGATGGTTCAACCGTTGCCCAATTTGGAGCAGTGCCATGAGTTCAACGGATCCGATGATCGGACAGCGCATTGATAACTATCTGATCAAACGCAAGATCGGTGAGGGCGGCATGGCGGTCGTTTATCTGGCCGAAGATACGGCCTTGAAACGTGCTGTGGTGATCAAGATGATGCTGCCCCATCTGGCGCAGCAGGAGGAACTGCGCTTGCGCTTCCAGCGTGAGGCACAAGCCACAGCCCAACTGCACCATCAAAATATCGTGCCGGTCTATACAACCGGCAATGCGCCTAACGGGCAGCCCTATATCGCTTTCCAATATGTGACCGGTGGTTCGCTGAGCGACAAGTTACACTCATTGAGCAGCCACGGGCAGTGGATTTCAGTAGGTTATGCTTTGTCAATTGCGCGGCAAATCGCAGCGGCGCTTGTTGTGGCCCACAAGGCCCATATTATTCACCGGGACTTGAAGCCCAGTAATATTTTGTTACGTGATGACGGCACGCCGGTGCTGGCTGATCTGGGCATTGCGGCGGTGCAGCAGGCGACCATTCACCTGACCCAAACGGGGGGCATTTTGGGCACGCCCGACTATATGTCACCTGAACAAGCAGGCAGCCAGATGATCGACGGCCGTTCCGACATCTACTCGTTGGGTGTGATTTTGCATGAGCTATTGAGTGGTCAACTGCCTTTTGAGGCAACTTCCCCCTGGGCAATGGTGCATCATCATGTGTATGAGCAGCCGACACCGCTGCAGCAGGTGCGGGCCGACCTGACGCCGCAGACCTACCAGGTTGTGGCCACATGTCTGCAAAAAAAGCCGGCGGATCGGTATGCCGATGCGGCGGCGTTGGCAGCGGCACTGGATGCCGCGTGGGCGGCTGAAAAAGTTAATCCGCTGTTGGCCGTCTCAGCCTCGGGGGCAACAGTTGTGGAGATGGGCGCAGCCGGTTTGCCGCTGAAAACGGAAACACTTTCTTCCGCAGCCCCGGTTGGTGGTCAGAAACGGCCGTTGTTGAAAATAGCCTTTTTCGCGTTGATGGGTTTCGTGTTGGTCGCTATTGCCTTTTTCCTTTGGCGCAATATGGCACCATCGGATGGGGATGATAGCACAGCGCCTGGCCTGGTTGTTACTGAGCAAGTAACAGAGATGATAGAAACGGCCGTTGTACCAACTGCAACCCCTGTGCCAACAATTGTTCCTACTGCAACCACACTGCCGACCGTCGCTGCTGCTGTCCCATCAGTTACAGCTGGAGGTGGCGTTTCCCACTCATCATTGGGGTTAATTGCCTATAGCTGCGGTCCAGACGGTTTGGGCCAGATTTATTTGTTTGACCCGGCCTCTAACAGCGAGAGGCGTTTACCTGGCCAACCGCTTAACAGCATTGTGCCCAGTTTTGCACATGATGGACAGCAAATCGCTTATCGTTCAGACGTAAATGGTGGCTGGCAGATTTTTGTCAGTAATCTAGATGGTTCCAACCAGCATACGCTTACAGGTCAGGAAAACGATAATTTTGAACCGGTATGGTCACCTGATGACGGCCGCATGGCCTTTGTCTCTGATCGCAGCGGCGAAAAACAAATTTATATGATGAACAGCGACGGCACTAATCAGCAGCGCCTGACTTTTAGCAATGCTTATGAGGATGATCCTACCTGGTCAGTAAATGATCAATTGGCTTTTGAGAGTAATAGAGACGGCCGTTACAGCATCTACCGCTTGTCTTTGCCTGATGGCCAACCACAACTATTGGTCAACATCGGAGACTCCAGCACCACACCGGCCTGGTCACCAGATGGGAATCGGATCGCTTTTGAATCGCGTTCTGGTACCAGGCGTAATATTTGGATCACAGATAGAGATGGTTCAAATGTGCAGCTTGTTACCAGCCAGGGGAGCGAGAACCAACGGCCGGCCTGGTCGCCGGACGGCCGTTTCCTGGCGTTTCACAGTAATTTTGAGCAGGCGTCTGAAAACCAATTTGACATCTGGATGATCGAAATAGAGAGCGGCGACTTACGGCGCATTACCCGGCGAGGTGATTGTATTGATGCGGCTTGGGGATTGGGGGATGCAGTGGGGGAAACGGCCGTGTCACAAGAACCCCAAATCCTTTATTTTGTAGCAGAGGCATATCATTTAGGCGATGAATCCGATCTGGTGGATGATTGGCCGCCTCTCTATGGCCTGTGTTACAGTGCGCAATTCGAGATTAGCCAACCCGTGGAATATTTACAACTTGAAATGGAAACATGGGGCGTCAAAGCACACAATCCGATTCGTTTGAACGGCCAAGAAGTAGCTTTTGTACCCATACAAGGCAGCGATGACCAGCGAGCCTGGACGCCGCCGCGTATCCTGCTGCTGCCCGGCACTGGCTTACAGCAAGGTTCCAACCTATTAGAAATCTGTGCCGGACCGATTGAGGATGACCCCGATTTTCCAGGTGATCTGGACGATTTTCGCTTTCGCAATTTGCAACTCAGCACACGTTCTGAATCGGAGACAGATGATGGTTTCGGGTCGCTCTATCCTGTTGGTTCAATCTTGCGCGTACGTGTGAAAAGCAACTTATGGACAGAGCCTGATGTGCGGTAGGTGTTCGTTTTGACAATATCGCAGCCGGCAGCATGGTAACAATTATTGAGGAACCTGTTCGAGGCCCGGCGCGAACTGACAACTCAATTCAAGGCTGGTGGTATCCCATTCAATATGAAAATAGAAAACTTTGGATTATTGAAGATAATCTTGAATACCCCTAAATCCATTCAAGTTGATCTCGCGAATGTTCTG
>JAGRDI010000573.1 GCA_020432765.1 Anaerolineales bacterium
CCGGCTGCCATTGGTCAGAGCTAAAGCCCAAACTATCAGCAACAAGGGGTAGGGATTCACCTGTGTAAAGATGTGCCTGGAGTGATAGCGGGTCATTGGTGGTTGTATTAACACGCCAGAGGGTGTACCAGGTATCGCCTACGGGGGTGTAGCTGTGCAGTTGGATTATATTGGCAAGGGTGTGGGGGAGCGTTACGGCCGTGCCATCCTCAAGTTCAACCATATCATCTCCATCCGCCATCTCCACAACACCACCTGCCCAATAATAAACATCAAACGAAGGTCCCAAATCTGAAGGGGCGTGCCGATAAACTAACTGTAATCTTTCAGCCATCCCTTGAGACAGCTGATCTTGCACCCACCAGCTTTCGCTTTGTGGCAAAATCAACCAGCCGGGTGCGCCATCCTCTGGAAAAACCCATGTTTGTGAACAATCAAACCATAAATGGCGCAAACCTACTTGCCCTAACCACAATTCAGCCGCCGCCGGTGTCAGTAATGGTACGGGGTCGAGACAGTGAGCAATCCATTTGCCTGCGGCTTGCTTATGCACATCAAAAATCAGAATCGAGCCCCCCAAATTACCTTCCGGCATAGTGCGGCGGAACCAATCAAACAAATCGGCATCTGCCAGTATGCCTTGTAGATGATTAGCACTTATTGCATAACGTCCCGCAGCAGGATTAGCAGGAGCAAATGAACTGTCTAGTGTGTCGGCAGTGATGAGTTGTTTAGCAGCAATGCCATAATAGCTCGGGTCGCCTACCCCCGCGTATGAAATGCGCCAGGTTTCTTTTTCATCCAGGCTGATTGTCTCTGCAAGCAGTGGTAAATCTTGCCCCCAATCCAGATTTGAATCGCCTAGATATTTGTATCCTTGTGCTAAACCGCCCACCAGCGGATTGAAATAGGCCAAATGATGTGGCTGTTGGCGCAAAGTATTTAAGCCATAGACAGCAAGACTGAACCCCAATAGAATCGTGAATAGTTTCTGGATACGCGGAGATAAACGGCCGCTTCGACTTCGCCCAGCACGTGCGTTTCCGCCCTTTAATGGTAAAACAACCACACTCGCCAATACCAACAAAAACGGCAAAATGGGTAAAATGTGCCGGTAGCCAATATTGAGGCGGCTGAGCGTTGTCACCCCAAACAAAGTCACAACGGGCAACACAAGAAATACGGCCGTTCGCCAAAGATTACGCCGCAAAACCACAATAATTAAGCCCAACAAAACCAAAACCTGCGTTAAGATTGGTGTCTTCAACCAAAATGTCGCGCCAAAATAATGCCACCAACCCGTCGAAGAGACCTCGCCCATAAAAAAAGCCGGATGACCACTATCGACGTGGCTCAAAACTGATTGCCAGCTTTGCCAATAAGTTGCGGCTGGTAAAGAAATTCCGAACATGGGTGCGCTCTCAAACCCATAAACGCCCCACAAAACGAATGCCGCCGGCAGCAACAAGCCCAGCCAATGTAGTGCTGGCTCCCAAAATGAACTCTGCCGGCGCCAGCCCACATAGGCTAACACAAACAAAATCGGCAGCAGCAAAACGGCCGTTAACTTCGTCGCCAATGCCAATCCCAGAAAAACGGCCGCTGCCGCCCAACGCCAAACTGTGTGCTTTTGCCAATAAAGCCACCAGACATACACTGTGCCAAAATAAAAGGTGGCCGTGGCCAAATCGGTCGTCGCCAACGCTGCATGTGCCAACAGGTTGGGAGAGAAAGAGAAGAGGATTAAAGCGATAATAGCTGCATGACGGCCGTTCCAGACCCACGCCCAACTCACTACTAAAGCGCCCAAAATCAACCCCAGCCAAATGATCGGCAGCCGCGCCAACATAAATACACGCTCGACATCCAAACCCATCTGCCAGACAAGCTCTTGTGCGATTTGCAAACGGTCGCCATGCGTCCAACTTGTCAGATCAACAACACGCGGCATCTCGGCTTCAGATTGTAAAAAAAGACCAATCAGGCGATGACTAAGCGGAGCATGTTCAAATTGCAGGCGCAAGTCACCATTTTGGCCGAGAACAACACCACGCGTAAAGTGGACGGGTTCATCATTGGTGGGGGATTTCTGAACGGCCGTATGCAACGCAAGACCCCAAAAAAGCAGCAGCCCAGCCACAAAAACCAATCGCAGCAGCAAACATTTTACGGGCATACTCAAATCCGGCATAATGACCCGATTATAACGATCTTCCCCGCATAGAGCATACGTGATAATAATCTAAGTACCACAGCTGATTAGTGGATAAATTTGAAGGGCAACGTTAAGATTATCGGCACGATACACGAAACGCGTGTGTCATCCATTGTAAACGCGCTGGCTGGGCGGAGCGCGACAATTCAAAATGGAGATTGAAATGATCAAAGGTTCCTGCCACTGCGGTTCAGTTCAATGGCAGTTCGACGGAATACCCGAATCGGCCACAGCATGCAATTGCACCGTTTGCCGCCGCTACGGAGTGCTGTGGGCATATGATTTTGAAGGCGAAGGTATCAATGTTTCGGGTCCGACCCAAGTCTACATTCGCGGCGAATGGATCGGGTTTCATTTTTGCCCCACATGTGGCTGCGTGGCCTATTGGCGCTCGCTGGAACCCAACGAAGAAGGGCGACGTCGTATCGCAGTCAATCTGCGGTTAGTCGAAGAACCCGATGCTGTGGCGCAAATCCCCGTTGATCATTTTGACGGGTTCGATACCTTTGAAGATTTGCCGCGTGATGGGCGCTGTGTCGAAGATTATTGGTTCTGAGTCGCTCTTAGGGTTCGTTTTTGTCAAAGGGTATTTGTAAACGAATCCTTAGTTAAACTGCGATATGTCTTTTGAAATAAATCGTTCGCAAAATCGCGGTTACCTTACAATTTGAACTGTCATACCCGCCTGCGCAGGTATGACAACGTGATGAAAACATATTTAACGCTGTTTTTTAGAAGGAGAAGTTTTGTGAAGAAATTTAATTGGATTGCGGGGTTGTTTGCCCTGACACTGTTGATTATAACTGTTGTAGCCTGTGGCCCAGCGCAACCGCCCAGCGATGCCGCTACAGCAGAAGGAGTCACTGCTGCTGAAGGTGATGATGCAGCCACAGAACCTGTAGATGAGTCAGAAAGCGCTGTTGAAACTGCGTCCGCCGATGATTCTGCAGCGGTTGACCCCGCACAAGCGCCACCTGCTGTACCTACACAAGAAACTATCATTGTCGAAGATGCACTCGTCACTGACAGCGGTTTGCAATTTGTCGAAAAAGTTGCTGGTGATGGTGCTCAACCCCAAACTGGCGACATCGTCACAATGGATTTCTCTGGCACCCTACCAGATGGCACTTTGTTTGGTGATTCCTATTCGCAAGGGCAACCAATCGTTGCCGTCTTGGGTACAGGACAACTGCTCCCCGGTTGGGAAGAAGGCATCATGTTGATGAAAGCTGGTGGCGAAGCTCAGTTGATCATTCCCCCCGAACTGGCCTTTGGTGATCAGGGATATGGCATGATTCCGCCTAACTCACAAGTTGTAATGGATGTTGTATTATTAGACGTCTCACAACCGCCGGTGCCAACGGCCGTTTCTGACGATGATCTCACAACCAGCGACAGTGGACTACAATATTTTGATATTGAGGTCGGGGATGGCGATACAGCCGAAGAGGGCAGTATTGTATCAACCGATTACACCATTTGGATTCGGGATGCAGAAGGAAACGACAACTTCGTGGTTTCCTCCGAAGGCCAGCCGCCGCTTAGTTTCGAATTGGGTGCCGGCACGGTCGTTTTCCCCGGTTGGGAAGAAGGTGTCACCGGCATGCAAGTTGGCGGCTCCCGTTTATTGATCATTCCACCTGAAATAGCCCTCGGCGAGCAAGGTGGCGGCAGTATTCCACCCAATTCCACCTTAGTTATGGAAGTTACTTTGGCTGATATGACACAACCAGCTGAGATGACTGAAGTTGACCCGGACGATTTAGTAGAAACTGAAAGTGGTTTAAAATATTATGACATTGTTGAGGGTGATGGCGCGACCCCAGAACAAGGACAGGTCGTTGAGGTTCATTACTCAGGCTGGCTACAAGAAGATGGTACCAAATTCGACAGTTCCGTAGACCGGGGTGAAACTTTCAGTTTCGCACTCGGCACGGGCGGCGTCATCGCCGGTTGGGATGAAGGGGTAGCAACCATGAAAGTTGGCGGTAAGCGGCAGCTTGTGATCCCTGCAGAACTCGCCTATGGTGAAAACGGCCGTCCTGGCATTCCTCCCGGCGCAACGCTCATTTTTGATATTGAATTGATAGATATAGCCGAGTAATTTTGGCATCACCTTAATAAAGAGAGCAGCATAAGCCAAATGACCGCTCCAAGAAAAAACGAACCCATTTGCCAAGGATGCGTTCACAGATAAATTTTGAATCCGGGAACGCATCTGCAAGGTTTGCCCGTTTACAAAAGTCCAAAGTTAATAACAAGCAAACCCTACGGCCTGCCGGCGATCCAAATTGCTGGCAGGCTTTGATTTTTTAGACTGGCAGTCCAAGTTGATGATTAACAAGAAAGAAACAAGTGCATAAAATGCGCGTGTTCACATTGAATGACAGGGATGCATTGAATCAGATTAATGATGACTACGACTAGGTTAAAGACGGCCGTATTTCTGGTTCTCACTGTATCTGGCTATATAATTTAGAATGAGGAAACTCAACATAATTTACTTTAAGGAGACATTGATGAATTTCAAAAATTTACTCAAATGGGGTGTGATTATTATTGTTGCTGGTTTTCTGCTGATCCAACTAGTGCCCTACGGCCGTAACCATACAAATCCACCCGTCCAAAGCGAGCCTAATTGGGACAGCCCAGAAACACGGGCTTTAGTTGTAACGGCTTGTTATGATTGCCACAGCAACGAAACAAACTGGGATCGCTGGTATGAAAGTGTCGCGCCAGCCTCCTGGTTGGTGCAACATGATGTGGAAGATGGACGACAAAGAGTCAACTTTTCAGAATGGAACGAGGGTGGAAAACCGCGCGAAACAGATGAATTATGGGAGGTTTTACAGCGCAGCAGCATGCCTCCAAGCCAATACCTAATCCTGCATTCTGAAGCTAAATTGACGTCCGCACAAGTTGATCAATTAATTGCAGGATTGAAAGCGACAACCCAAAATTAATTCTTGTGTAAGCATTGGTTGATGTCCGCATAATGGCATTAAAAGCCGTACATGATATACCCGAAATGTGGTCAGCTAATCAATATCGTCACATCCTACAAGCGTTAGAATTTGACGATATTGAAACGGCCGAGTTGTTCGGTATGACTGTCATAGCTTTGCAAGATTTGAAGCCAGAAACAGCGGCTGAAGCTGTAACGATACCAGACGCTCCAGCCATCATCTGGTACTGTCAGGCAGGCAGCCATCAAGAAGCGAATTTGCAATTAGTGGTGTATTCTTCTTGGTATTGGTTACGGCCGTTTAAAAATATCCGCCAATACCAATCAACTGCAAGCTAATTACACTGCTGGACACTGGCGTTTTTATTTTACCATAAGAGGTAACAATATGAAACGACTCGCTTTCCCCAATCGATTTTCTCACTCTCACCCGCCAGTGCAAGATGTCAATGAAATACTGGAAAAGCAAGAAACGAGCGGCGAACGGGCTGCCGATTGGCTGGCATCGGCCGTTGGTTCCTGGCGTTTTATCATTATCCAAAGCGTTGTCATATTGATATGGATGATTCTGAACATAACCGCCTGGGTCAGACATTGGGACCCCTACCCATTTATACTAATGAATCTTGTCTTGTCTATGCAAGCAGCCTTGACGGCACCCGTGATTATGATGAGTCAAAACCGGCAGTCAAATCGTGACCGACTGGAAGCCCAAAACGATTTCCAGATCAATCTGACAGCCGAAGAGGAAATCAGACTTATTCTGGAACATTTGGAAGCGCAAGACAAAGCATTGGTAGAAATTTACCAATTATTGACCAACTTATCACAAAATGACAATGGGTTGTGATGTCTGACAGCAAATTATCTGATAGTTCACGACGTAAACAGTTACGGCCGTTGTATAGTGGCCCTTTCATTGGTCGTTGGCTGCGCCGTCTTGTTCCCCTGGTCATGATCGGGCTAGCTGTACACTTGCTGTTGCCTCAACTGGACAACCTGGGAAATACATGGCAGACAATTCAGCAAATGCCACAGTGGTTGGTAGCATTGGCCATTGGGTCACAAATTATCAGCTACAGTTTCAGCGGTTATTTACTCACCGCGTTGGCGGTTATGCTTAACGAGCATTTAGCGATCAGGCGGAGCGTACTAATCACCTTAGCCGGCGGCAGCATCGGTATAATAGCCGGGGGAATCGTAGGCAGCTCTGCCGCCATCTATCGCTGGACCAGAGCCAGCGGCGTTAGTCGCCAAACGGCTGGTTTATGCAGTACTTTGCCGCCTTTGTTTAATAATTTTCTGTTGGCTGTGATTGCTATTTGGGGACTGTTGCATCTCCTATTGATTCACAAACTAACGGTCTTGCAAGGTGTGAGTTTTGGGCTGGTTTTAGCAATACTTACTGTGCTAGTCACTATGGGGCTATGGGGCGTTACCCATCCAGTGTGGCTGCTTGCGACGATGACGCGGTTAAGTGCATGGTGGGCAAAGGTATGGAAACGGCCGTTTGCTCCTGCCACAATTGAAAATAGTGTCAACCAGTTTATCAACACCTGGCTTATCTTTCGCAGCGGCGGCTGGCGTGGGCCGGCGTTGGGAGCCATATTGTATACGGGTTTTGACATGCTCACGCTTTATTTTTTATTTATAGCCGCTGGACATCCTGTCAGACCTGGGGTGCTGCTCACTGGCTATGGCCTTCCCCTACTCATCGGCAAAGCTGGTTTTATACCCGGTGGCGTAGGCATTGTCGAAGCAACAATGACCGCTATTTATGTGAGCATGGGTATACCTACTCACTTAACGGTGGTCGTTACACTTGCCTATCGGCTCATTTCATTCTGGTTTCCAATATTATTGGGATTTTGGGCAGCAGTTTATCTACAACGAGTAACAGCAGTAAAGGTCATAGAAGACAACAACGAAAAGGACATAGACAAGTAGATGTGGGGCATTATAACATCGGTAAAAAAGGGTCTGCAAGCTGCGGTAATACCTCGGCAACATTAGCAGAAATCAATAAATCAGCCTGATGATCGATGTGGGTGGGCAGATGATTGATGATGATCAGGCGTGCGCCGGTTTGTTTGGCAAGCGCCGGCAAATCACCAGCCGGAGCCACTTCCAAGGATGAGCCGGCCACAATCATCAAATCACATGTCATAGCATACATTTGGGCTTCTTTGAGCAAACGCAGCGGTAAAAGTTCCCCAAACAAAACAACATCGGGTTTCAGTACTTCGCCACACAGTTTGCAGCGTGGAATTTCACCACTCTCAACAAATGCTTTCAACAATTTAGGGGCGATAAACTTTTCTTCACAGCCCATGCAAGTTGCACGGCGTAAATGGCCATGGAGTTCAAAGACACTGCGTGAACCCGCACGATGATGGAGCATATCAATATTTTGGGTAATTAGCGCTTCCAGCGGGCCATATTTTTCTAACTGTGCCAGGGCTGTGTGAGCCGGATTGGGTTGGGCGGCAAGGATGAGTTTGGCTAACGGCCGTAACCAGGCATAAAATCCCTCAGGATTTTCGTGAAACGCGTAGATTGATGCCACTTCAGCCGGATCGTATTGCTCCCAAACACCCGAGGTCGGACTGCGAAAATCAGGAATGCCAGATGGAGTGCTAACGCCAGCACCAGTTAGTGCCACGGTTTGGTTAGATGCTTGTAAATAGCTTATTGCCTGCTCAATTTGATGTTTTAGTTTAGTCATTTGTTTGCCAATGCCAGATATGGGTCTTGTCTATTGGGTTTGCATAGGCTGTTTGCTCCGTGCCGGATACTTGGTTATCTAAACAGGCGGCCAGGGATAATGCCGCCCAGGGCCAGGGTTGGGAAACTTACCTTGCTGCAATAAACGCGTCAGGCGCAGTGCCAAAGCAGCAATTTCGTTATGTTTCAACAAGCTGTTTAACTGCCTTTGAATGCGCGTATCCGTTTGATTGAGTTGAGCATGCAATACGGCTAACGCCTCCATTTGTTGCTCAGGAATAGGCTGTCCTGCAAACTCCCAAATGACTGTACGCAGCTTAGGGTCAACATGAAAACAGATGCCGTGATCGATGCCCCATAAACGGCCGGGATACACCAAAACGGCCGTTTCCCCACCCTTCCCGCTCACTACATTTTCAATCAACACATGCCCACTTTTACGGTCTGCATTGTTGATGATCACATCAAATAATACTATTTTCTGCAATTGGTCGGCATAATCGGGGTCACCTTCAAATGTAAAATAATGTCGTTCGGGATCATGTTCAATAAAATATTGAACGCTGCCAATCCCATGCTCAGCATCACGTAAAACCGTTGGCGGCACAATTTCCCAACTGAGCGCTTCGCTGACGACAAAAGCAGCTTGTTCACGCGCACATAAACTGCCCTGTGGAAAATCCCATAACGGCCGTTCGCCGTGACGCGGTTTATAAACGACTGGAAACTCGACTGTAACGGCGGTTTCAGCCTTTAGACCACACACCCGCCCCAAAAATGCATAGTTTGAACTCCACGGTAACAAACCCTCAATTTCAAATGTGCCATGTTTCAGAACATGGAGAATTTCAGCTTTTTGTCGTTCATCCATAACAATCTAGAAGCTTCGTTTTTACAAAACCGAGCTTCCTGGCTCTTTCTAATGTTTGTGGCCATTGCGATGGGGGCAAAAATGTCCATCTGCATCAATGGGACGACCGCAATTACCACAAATCGGTCGCCCAGAAGCAACAATGTCACGCGTATGTTTGACCAAGGATTGAATTTGTGTGCGCGATGTCCAAAAGCTAACCACATTGGGATCATCATCTTCATCCTCAACCAATTCATAGGCTACCAGAACAATTTGATCACCTTCCTCGTTATAACCCAAGCCCATATTACCTACGCGAAACAGTTCTTCCACAGGTTCCTTAAGGCGCATATCTGACCAGATCGATTTTTCAACTTCGCGCGTTTCAAGCGGGTATTTTTCTTCTAATTCATCAAGGAAAGATTCCAAGCTGTTTGCCAGCATCGCAGCCTGCTGTTTTTCTATAATTAACGAAATGATCGTCGAGCCACGGCTGCCCTGTAGATAAAAAACACGTTTTCCTGGGGGGCCAATCGTACCAATTGTTATGTGGGATACTGGATTTAGTTCAATTTGATGCGCCATGCTGTTTATTCTTCTTTTTGTGTTTCTTTTTACTTTTCTTTTTTTTCGGGTTCGGGAGTGGTGCGGGCGGTGCTGTTAAGGGACCATTATCATTCAAGCGTAAAATCCGTACCATGCCACTTTCCGACAAGTCAATCACGCTAACCGAGGCTGGTGCAAGTCCCATACGCTGGAACAGGTCGATGTGAATGCCTAAATAATGCGCCATTATCAATTTGATCACATCGGCATGTGAAACAACAACGATGGTTTCCTGAGGATGATTAGCAGCTAAGGTCTCAAGCGCGTTTACACCGCGTGCTTGTACCTCACGCATGGTTTCGCCATTAGGAAAACGCATACGGCTGGGGAAAAATTGGACAATGCGCCAAAGTGGATCTTTAGAAAGTTTGCTGATCTTCTCGCCTTCCCAATCACCATAACGCACTTCGCCAACAGGTTCCAGCTCTTGAATGGGGAGTTTGAAAGTGTCGGCTATATAAACGGCCGTTTCCATACAACGTGTCACGGGGCTGCTATAAAC
>JAGRDI010000574.1 GCA_020432765.1 Anaerolineales bacterium
AGAAACGGCCGTATCCCCGATATCCTCTTTTATGTTCAAACCCACAACCCATTCATGTTCCAAAAATATGCCGAACGCCTGGCCCCCTTCTACGAACTACCCCACGAACGCAGCGAAGAGGAAAAACTGGCCACCTATCTGACCTGGGTTGAACGGCAATATGGGGGTTTGCATCTGTTGGATATGGGGCGCAAACGGCCGTTACAAGATGTGTATACGGCCGTTGAACTCCTCGACAAACCCGAAGCGTACCGCCACCTGAACATTAAAACCTTACAGCAAAACACAATGGCTAAAAAGCGGGTCGATGGCCTTTTATTGGTAAAGTCAGAAAAACGATTGTTTGTACAGGGTGGACCAGGCGCTGGCAAAACCACGTTCCTCAAACATTTAGCCCTGGAATCTGCCCGCCAAGATGGGCAGCTGCCGTTTGTGCCTGTTTTTGTGGATTTACAGATGTTGGCGGATACCGACAAGGATTTGTTTAGGTTTGTTGTCGATGAGTTTGCCATTGGTGGGTTTTCTGCTGCGGCACCCTTTGTACAGCGCTGTATCCGAGACGGCCGTTTGCTGCTGCTCCTGGATGGATTGGATGAGTTGCCTGTAGAAGATGGTCAGCGCAAACGTGTCGAGCAAAAGATCGAACAGCTTGTGCGCCAACAGCAAAATCAAAACTGCCATATTGTATTAACCTGTCGTACAGCGGCTGAACATAGGCGTTTTGAACAATTTGACCATGTACAAGTCGCCGCCTTTGATGCCGCGCAAGTGAATAAATTTGTGTCCGGCTGGTTTCACGACGATGAGAGCAAAAAGCGTGCCATGCTTGCTGCCTTAGCCGCTGCGGAAAACAAAGGGGTCAAGGATTTGACGCAAACACCGCTGCTGTTGGCCTTGTTGTGTATGGCCGCTGAGGATTCTGCTACCACGGTTTTATTTGAACGCCGTGCAGATGTGTATCAAAAAGCATTTGACGTGTTGCTGCGCCGCTGGGACGCCGGGCGCGGTATTAAACGGGATGCTTTTTACCGCAATATGACAGCAGAACGTAAGCAGCAAATGTTAGCTTTTATTGCCTATGAAACATTTAGCAAGAGTGAAAAGCTTATTCCTCTTCATAGATTGCAGGAGCTGCTGCGTGAATATTTAGTAACTTTGCCGGATGCGTCGCCAGCGCAGGATATTCCAACTATAGCAGTTTTACGGGCGATGATTGCCCAACATGGTATTTTTGTAGAACGCTCGCGCGGCATCTATGCTTTTGCGCATCTCTCTTTTCAGGAATATTTCACGGCAAAATATATCGTTGCCAATGTACAACATGGCACGCTGGAGCGTTTGTTGGCCCACATGACTGAAGATAAATGGCGCGAAGTTTTTTTGTTGACGACCAGTTTGTTTGCCAAAGGAGACCGTTTTTTTGACATCTTTCTCAAGCGACTAGCCACAATAATAGCAGACTTAGCTCCAATTCAAAAGATGCTTCGTTGGGCGAATGCCAAAGCAACTCAGGCAACCCAGATAATGCAGCCCACTTATAAAATTGCCGCATTGCGTGCATGGAATCTTGATAAGGTTCTGGTTAGAGTTATCGAAAATGATTATGCCATCGACTTAGGCTATTATGATACCCTTGCTTTATACATTGACATTGACTATTCTCTCGCACTCGATTTAGGGCTAAACAGAATTCCTAAACTTGTTAGTGATTCCTTACATGCAGGCTTCATGGGACATCTCCCGCGTAACTTGCTTGACCTTTATCGTCGGGATGATCTTTTTAGCTTCAATATAGTTCGCGTTTTTGAGCGTGTTATTGAATTAAGTCTGAAGTTGCAGTTAGAAGATTTGGCCCAGGAATTGCGATCCATAATTGATTCATCTAACAATGCTGGCGGGCTCGATTTAGAAGTCCTTGAAAGAAAAACAGGAACCGCTAATTTTCATTCTAGAGATTTGTCAGGACTTGCTTATTTAATTGTAACCGGTTGGGGTGAACAATACAATATCTTCATTGAATCTGTAAACTGGGACGAGGCAGAATGGGAATCGTACGCTAATTATTTGAAGGGCACTGCCTTGTTACTTGCTTGTCTCAAGATGGCTACAGTTACCGATCGGGAGGGTATTGAAGCGCGTTTGCTGCTGCCTGCTGCGCAGGAAAAAGGGTCTTGAGCGTCAAACTTACTAAATCAAAAACTGAATATGTGTTCAAGAGGCCGGATTGTTATTCATCCGGCCTTTTAGTAGGGTTTTGGCATGCCAAAACTCTACGGCATTATTTTTGTTTAGTGCCGCAGTTGGGGCAGAAACGATCGTTTACGGCAAGGGCTTGCCCGCAATTGTGACAGAATTTTTTGCCGGCGTTTTTTTTCTGCGTACTGGCGGGTTTGGCGCGGGCAGGTTTTTTGTTTGGGCGCGTAGATTGATTACGGGTGGCGAGATACCAGGTGACGGCCGCTACCACAAGCACCAGCCCGATAACACCCAACACCCACACCCAACTTGGAATAGAATTTTCTGTAACTGATAAAGGGAAAACGTCTGTACCAACCTCTGCAGAAGTGTCTGTAGCATTCCCCGGTTCCGTTTCATCCATAATAGCTACCGTCAATTGCTCGACCTGTGGATAACGGAAAGTCAGCGAAAAATCTTCGCCTGCCGCGATTGGCTGGCTTGTGATTTCATGATAGGTAAGACCAAACTGCCCAGGACTGATATCAATTGCTGGAGGGCTTGTTGATAAGGTGTTCGCCGCTGCCGGTTGTTGTATTCTGGGAATAATTTGATCAATAGACAAATCTGAGGCTGGCCAAGTGAAGGTAAAACTGTGGTCGTTACCGATAATTTCATACGGCTGGTAATATTCCACAAGAAATTTAGATTCAGGCGCTGTGATTGTTAGCAATCCGTTCTCGTTTGTGTATTCAATATCATCAAACATGCCCTCATTAGTGACACGTGCCACAGCGTTAAGTTCAGCATCAGCCGGCAGCGGGATTGTTACCGCTGCGGGAAATTCCGTGTCTGACGGTAATGTGCCCGTCATCAAGACCAATACTTGTGGCTTGTCGAAATCCGGCCAAAAAGTTACTTCCAGAACTGCTAATGAATCTGCAGTTGGCTCTTGGGCCATCGCCATTGGCACTACTGTAGCCAGTGACTCCGATAAAAGAAAACAAAATAATAAAACAAGCAAAATTCGCTTCATGTATTAAACCAGGTTTTGAAGGAGGATAGAAAACAAATGACAGCTTGATCCCGCCATTATCCTCCGTCAATAATAAATTTAATAAAACAGATAAACTCGTTATCTACGCATGTCCACGTAAACGGATGCGGTTAGCGCGGCAGTAAGGGCATTCAAGGTCTTCATAGTCACGGCCACAGGTACGGCAGGTGCGGGTTTTAATGGGGCGATCATCGTCAGGGGAACCCATTACAAAAACGACTTCTTCACCTGCGTGGGCTGCCAGCCAGTTTTCGAGGTCATGCCCACCGACCCACCAACGGCCGTTTTCATCTTGCCGCACCATACCGCTCATCACATCTAACTCAGCCTCATGCGCGGTTGATGCCAGTTTGTAGATGGTTGCTCGCCGGACGCCGCTCATAGCAATAAG
>JAGRDI010000575.1 GCA_020432765.1 Anaerolineales bacterium
TATCATTAAGTACTAACAGCGGATTCTTGCCACCCAACTCCATCTGCAAGCGATGCATATGTGGCGCTGCCGCCTGGGCGATCCGCACTCCTGTACCAGTCGAACCGGTGAAGGCAATGGCATTGATGTCGGGGTTATCGACCAGCGCGGCTCCTGTTTCAGCACCATACCCGGTCACCACGTTAAATGTTCCCGGTGGAAAACCAGCTTCATGCAAAACTTTGGCCAGTTCCACAGCGACCAGCGGCGTCTCTTCGGACGGTTTGGCGATGACCGTATTGCCAGCCGCCAGGGCAAATACGATCATTTTAATCAGCAAAACAAGTGGTGCATTAAAGGGTGAAATCGCCACCACGACGCCCATCGGTTCACGGACAACAATGGAGAGACGATGAGGTTTATCGTTAGGGAAGGTATCGCCATACAGCCGTCGCACCTCACCCGCCGCCGCCCGCATCAAGCTGGCACCATAGGTGACTTCGTGGCGTGCTTTGCGAATGGTGGAGCCACTTTCGTCAATGATTAAATCGACAAAAATGTCCATGTGCGCTTCGATCAGGTCGGCAGCGTGCAACATAAAGCGTTCGCGTGCGTCTGGCGCTAATCCTGACCAGATTGGATATGCTTTACGCGCAGCAGCAACGGCCGTTGCCACATCCATCTCATCCCCCCGCGCAGCTAACCCAACCACGCTGCCATCAAACGGGTTCATGACCGGAAAGGTGTTGGTGCTGGCAGACGGCCGTTCCTCCCCATCAATAAATAATCCATATCTTGTTTGCATTTTTTTACTCCACCACGAAGCGCACGGAGACCACAGAGTTCTCTTGGTATATCTCCCACCCAATTCGTGTCATTCGTGCAATTCGTGTCAAAAAAATCTAAATACGCTCATCCAGCATCGAAGCACGCAGCAAATAGGCACGTGCCTTCATGGGATCAACGGCCGTTTCCTGCATAACCGCATTACGTTTTTCACGTTCGGCTGGGCTTTGTGCCGCTAAATCACGGTAATTTTTATCGCTGTAGTTTTGCACCATCTGCATGGCGACCTGGTGTCTTTCCTGGCTGTATCCATCTAACAATGCATCTTCAGCCCCATCTAAAACAGCCGCCAGCTTGGGTGCTAAATGATAGGCATCATGGATGCCGCTGTTCATGCCCATACCACCAGAGGGATTGTTGATATGCGCGGCATCTCCAGCCAGCAAAACACGCCCCACGCGGAATGTCTCCGCAACCCGTTGATGCACATTGTAATTGGACACATGTTTGATATTGTAATCCGCTTCTGTCTCTAAAAAACGGCTGATGCGTTGGCGAACGGCCGTTTCCGCCATTGCTTCTGCCGCCACCTCATCCTCGCGCAAACGAAATACAATTCGTACCACATCTGGCAAATGCAAAATAATCACCCATTCTTCAGGATCATACATATAATTCACCGGTCCGATTTCGGGGAAAAAGGGTTTTAGATTCAAATCCGTGCCGATGAGTAAGAAGCGATCTGCATATGTCTTGCCTTCAAACGTCAAGCCGGACTGTTTGCGCACCACACTTTTTGACCCATCTGTGCCACACAAATAAGCCCC
>JAGRDI010000576.1 GCA_020432765.1 Anaerolineales bacterium
TCAGTTCCCTTTTCATTCCCATAAACCGTAAAAGTAATACCTTGATGCAAAAAGGAATTGTCAGCATTTTGTTGATATTGGTCTAAATCTTCAGGGGATAGTTCGAGGAGGCGTTTATACAAAGCACCATACTGGGAACGGGGGGCAGCAGCAACCGTAAACATCTCGTCATAAAAGATGTCGTCTAACTGATAATTTGTAAAGGGAGGTGCCAAAATCGTTTGTGTCATTTTGTCCCCTGAAAACAAAAAGCACGATGCTGTTCGAAATCACTTTCACCTGATCGTGCGTTTCCACGAAGCTGTCTTATTGTTTGTTTCCATTCTATCGCAAGATGCGCATGACAACAAACCAATTATATTGGTCACAATTGACGAATTTCAAGGACAAGTTTAAGTTAATCGCTACAAAGTAACAAGACTCTATTGCCAGGGCTGCGTATTCGTATTTTACGTTTGCTTTATCTTCAGGTCGTTGACAACGGCCGTTGTCTGACTACGATATCAGATACCCACCAACAATGTGCCTGCATAAACAAGCGTAAAGGTCATTATAAGGGTGAAGATGTCTACGCAGCGTTGGGACGAACAAATGCTGGACGTTATTTAACCGTTATCTTTATCTATAAACTGGATCATCGGGCGTTAATCAACACAGCCCGCAATATGACAACCAAAGAGCGTAAACGATATGGCAGAAAACGATAAAAAAACATTCGATCCCATACCTGAAGAGTTTGAAACGTTTGAAGAATTATCTGAGTTTTGGGACGCACATGACTTGGCAGATTATGAGGATTACCTGACCCCGGTGTCGTTTGAGGTTGCCTCTCAACCGACCTACGAATATGTAATTGTCCTTTCTGATTCCTTGAATAAGATCATGCATGAGGCGCAAAAGCAGGAGAGAGTATCTGTAGGAACACTGATTAACTTATGGATACAAGAAAAATTGCAAACTTACCAGGCAGCATCTTAATAACTGCCAAAAAATAAGCTTCCCATTTCCTGTGAGTTCCTGCAGGATTTATTCCTTCGATTCCGGTTGCGGCACGGTCGCTGATTATCGCCAAGGTTTAGTATTTGGAGTTAAGCTCATGCGCTCAAATAGTCTGAAACAGTGGGTTGATTTCATTTGTGGTATTTCTCGTTGTTGAGAATGGTGAACCCACGATAAAGCTGCTCTAGCAAGATCACTCGCGCCAGTTCATGGGTGAAAGTGAGGCGTGATAAGGCTAGTTGGCTGTGGGCAGCGGCAATCACTTCGGGTGAAAAGCCTAATGGGCCGCCAATCAGGAAGGCGATACGGCCGTATCTCTCAATCCTACCCTGCAAAAAATCAGCCAACTCCGGGCTGTCTAGCTGCTCACCTTCTGGTGACAACAGCACAATATGCGCGGCTTTACGCCCCGCTTTGAGTAACTGCTCGCCTTCACGCTGCATCGCAGCTTCATCCGGCAAACCACGCCCGACAACATCCTTGACCTCAACCAATTCAAGATTTGTGTAGTGGCCCAGTCGTTTGACATATTCCTTTTGCGCCGCCAACCAGGAACGTGTACGTATTTTGCCCACGGCGACGACAGAGATTTTTCCAATCGGCCGTGGCATTAGTTCAACTTCCCCAACAAAGCGTTTTTTGCCCAAACAGCCGGTAAATACAAAGGCGCAAGCTGCAAAGCCTGCTCATAATACACAAGTGCACGCGGCGTGTCACCAAGATGTTCGTAGACGCGTCCCAGGTTCATATAAGGAAATTGAGGGGCAGCGTAACGCGGTGCGGCCGTTGCTTCTTCAAACCAGGAAATCGCTTCTTGCCAGCGATCCAACTCTATCAAATAAACACCGATGTCATTATAGGGATTGCCATAAGCCGGGTCGATTTGAATCGCTTTTTTGCATAACTCAATTGCATGGCCGTATTGTTTGATCATGCTGTAGGTCCAACCCATAAATGTAAATGCTTCGGCTGTGGGAAAAACATCAATGGAACGTTTGTAAAGCAGGATCGCTTCGCTCAGCTCCCCATTCATTTGGGAACGATAGGCTCTGTCCCACAATATTTGTGCTTGTTCGCGCAAAATATCGGCGTCTTCCATTTGTTGCTGGTATGTCATTCCGAGTGAAACGAAGAATCCTAACGGCACTTTTGATGACTCATGTGTTTGGGATTCCTCACTGCGTTCGGAATGACACTTTAATTAGTTCCGTTATTCCATCTCAATAGCAGTTCAGGCAGTTCAGTTAAACTTATGATTTGGGCATCTGGTTTGATAGTTGGTAATGTAGGAAAGCGTTCGTTACTCTTGATGTGGATGGTACGCATACCGGCACGTTGGCCACCTAAAATGTCGTTGACTGGATCATCGCCGACAAATACGGCCGTTTCGGCCACAACACCCAATTCATCAGCTACCTGCAAATATGGGGCTGCATTGGGTTTCCATTTGGCCGCATCAGCCGAAAATAACAGCGTATCGAAATAATCTGCCAGACCAAACCGGTGCAGGTCAGCCATATGTGCCTGTCCTGTAAACATGGTGTTGGAAAGCAAGCCGATTTTGTATCCTTGTATTTTTAGCTCGGCCAGCGTTTCAGCGGCGGCAGCCAAGGGATGTGCTTGCGCGCAAACGGCGTTTTCGTATTTGCGGCTGGCTGCGCTGATTATTTGAGGAGATACGGCCGTTACCCCACAAGCC
>JAGRDI010000577.1:0-282 GCA_020432765.1 Anaerolineales bacterium
CTTCATCACCCCATTGGGCACCAATGATAATATTTAATGGCATGTTTTCTTCTCCAAAATGAACCACAGAAAGCACAGAGAACACGGCGATTAAATTTGTGTTTTTGGCGATCTTTGTGGTTTTATTTTTTTGCTTGCAAAAAATAAAAAGACCCGACTACAAGCAACCTTATGGCAACAAATGCGCAGCCAACCTTAGTCGGCTGGATTTAAATTGACAGAAGCCGGCCTGGTAATAGTAGGTTCAGATTTGTCCGCTATAGACATTAAGATAATGTTTTG
>JAGRDI010000577.1:296-2713 GCA_020432765.1 Anaerolineales bacterium
CCGCTTTAGCGGTGTGGGCGCTGGTATTTGGCACGACTAAAGTCGTTACTACAAACACTGACGAGATTGTGAGCGAGTCGCCGGCCGCAATGCTGGTGTTCGGCACGACTAAAGTCGTTACTACAAACCCCAAATGTTTTTCTTAACATCCATAGTATGCAATTAATAATGTATATTAACGACTGTGCCGGTTGGTGCCCAGCCGTATAACCAGCCGGCTTCGGCCGGCTCCACATTCACACAACCATGACTCATCGGCATGCCAAAGTTATTGTGCCAATACGCGCCGTGGATAGCGTAATCCTCGTAGAAATACATCACATAAGGGACATCTTGAATGTAATAATCATAGCCTAATAGATAACCGTTCATGGTCTGGGTTTCGTATTTCATGTAGGTGCGAAATTGACCAACGACAGTGGGCCATTGGCTCAAGCCGCTGGAGATGAAGGTGTTGAATACGGCCGTATCGCCTTCATACGCCACCAATGTTTGGTTGGAGAGGTTGACATCGATCCAGCGTTCACCTTCGGCGACGATGGCAGGACGGCCGTTTGTTTGATTTTGCTCACTGACGAAAGTGGGTATGACGGTCGGCGTGGGCAGCGGAGTTGGTGTGGCGGTTGAAGTTGGGGCTAAAGTCGGTGTGGGCGGCAAGGTGTTGGTAGGAATGGGGGTAAAGGTGGCAGTCGGCACGGGCGTCTCGCCGCGCACCCAGGCTCCCAGCGCGTTGATATTTGCGGTGATGAAATTATCTGGAACCGGTGTGCCGTTGGGATCAACGGGTTGACTGTTGAATGGGGCATTGGGGTTAGCAGCAACGGCCGTATCGTTATCACTCGCCCCGGCAGGCAGCAGACTCCCGCCAAACATAACCCCTGCCAGGCATAAAGCCACCAATATGCCCGCACCAATTGCAATGAAGAGGGCGTTTGGTTTTTTGCGCGTTGGGCGTGGGGCTGGTGGAATAACTTTAGGGGCAACGGCCGCTGCGACAGGTTGCTGTGGTGACAATTGCAGGGGCGGTGGCACGGAACGATTGGCTGTGCGTAAAGCAGCGGCACGCTGCTGATATTCTTGCGCGGCCTTAGGCGAAGTTGTCACCTGTGCCAACATTTGCCATGCGCGGTAATTTTGTGGATTCTGGTCGACAGCCTGTAACAGCAAACGGCGTGCTTCAGCAGGATTGCCGCGTTCTATAGCGTTATTGGCTTGTTGTAACAGGCTTGGTGCTTGCTTACTCATTTAACTCAAAAGGTGAAATTTCAAACGTTTGGATGCCTGCCTATGCATGAATGACTTGGTTTGTTACAAAAAATCCGTGAAAATCCGCGCTGATTCGTGGCAAAATGCTTATGGCGCGATTTCAAGATAACACAAAATGCCATCAATGATCGCATTGGCTGGAATGTCCGGCTGATCAACAAGCAGTGAGCGATCCAGGTTCATAAAGCCGGTTTCAATGATGATCGCGGGTGTGCCAGGCGCGATTTCACGAAAAGCATGATAGTCGGTCATATGCGGCGTGATTGTATAGGCATGATAGGGTAATTGTGTGATTGTACCATAAGACTCTTCCATACAATTAAACAAAGCGGTTGAATCTGTGAACAATGAATCAGCAATTTTATACCCGGTAGCTTCTTCGTTAAAATAGTCACAAGAATCAGCATGGATGGAGACAACGGCCGTTCCTGTGTAACCCAACAAGCGGCTATCAAACTCGTCCAATAAATCAGTACGCAAACCGCGCTCTCGCAGTGTATCCACTACCTTGTTGGCGATAATCAAATTGACTGCTTCTTCCGTCAGGCCATCTTCACAAACAGCACCAGGGTCGTTGGCCTTGTGGCCGGAAATGATACCGATGCGGCGTGGTGAAGGACTTTGGGCCAGCCGCTGCGCCACTGGCTTTAGTGGCACAGCCTTAATGATTGGTGCAGAAAAACCACTGGCTAAAACCTGGGAGGCATCGAGCTTGGGCTTATCTGCTGCAGACCCAAAGATCGTATAAACGCCATACATGCCAGCGGCAGCGACGATCAAAAAAATCAACACTGGCAAATAATGCCAGAATTGACGCATTAATGAATATTCAGAGCCGTCCCAGGAATCATCATCATATTGTGATTGCATACTGTTGTTATTGTACAACAAAACTCTTAGATGTGGAATTTGATTAATAAATGTGGGCTCTTCGTGAATTTGCGGGGTTTGGACGTAGAGCGTCGTTTTCCTTGTGCCCCCGAACAGTGGATTTCTGCGTTGAAATTATCTTTATTTCGCATAGTTGACACCCTGCCGTTTAGATCACAGAATGACTAAATAATTCTATACTGGAGTCTGGCGAATTCTAGACTTGTCAGGTTTCTACCACGAGTGGCATGTGAGCACACGGTTTTTCAGTAGCCGGCAAT
>JAGRDI010000578.1 GCA_020432765.1 Anaerolineales bacterium
AAAGGGTTTGATGAAGCTTTCCACATGTATTGCGAAGAAATCGATTGGAGTTGGCGTGTGCGTGAGGCTGGTTGGGAGATTTATGTTGTGCCAGAGGCGGCTATTGTGCATTATGGTGGCGAAAGCACCAGCCAGGTACCGGCAAAATCGGTTGTGAATTTATGGCGCAGCCGTGCGCTGCTGTATCGCAAGCATCACGGACGGCTGCGTTTGGGCGTGGCTTCGCGGCTTGTTCATCGTTCCATGCGTAAACGCGCTGCCAAAGCCAATGATCCAGAATGGCGCCAGGCATATCAAGAAATCGCTAATACATGGTCTGCAAATGGGAAGAAATAGGCCAAGTTAAATTTGGCCAATAAGTTACTCATGCCCCAATTAACGGCCGTTATCCTCACCCTCAACGAAGCAGAACATATTCAAACGTGTATCAAAAGTTTATTATGGACAGATCAGATTGTGGTTTTTGATTCGTATAGTGAAGATGAAACCGTTGTTTTAGCCCAAGCTGCCGGAGCAATAGTTCTGCAATCCCCCTTTGAGAATTATGCCCAACAACGTAATGCTGCCTTGGCGGCTATCCAGACGGATTGGGTCTTTTTTGTGGATGCTGATGAGCGCGGCACACCTGAACTCGGCGCTGAGATTCGTCAAGTGATTAATACGCATCCTGAAATGGGCTGGTATGTGCCGCGCCACAATTATATTTTTGGCAAATTGACAACGGGAGCGGGTTGGTATCCTGATTATCAATCCCGCCTTTTCAAACATGGTCAGGTGCACTATGAGAGACCCGTGCATGAAACGGCCGTTGTCGATGGCACAATCGGTTATCTAGAAAATCCCCTCGTTCATTTTAATTACCGTGATACTGACCATTTCCATACTACGCAAGCTAAATACACCGATTACGATGCTTCGATTTTACAGCAAAAAGGTATCCACCCACGCCCTCAAAACTACATCTTGCAGCCGCTGCGTCAATTTTGGTGGCGTTTCGTTACACTGCATGGGTACAAAGATGGCCTGCATGGTTTGCGCTTGAGCTTTTATATGGCTTATTATGAATGGGTAAAATACCGCAAACTTGCCCATCTCTGGAAAAATCAAATATGAATCAACCAATCAGTGTCGATTGCACCATTTTCTCAGACGGCCGTGTTCGTGTACGCCGTGTGCGTCTGGGTGGTAGTTGGCGTATGGTTGAGCAAGGTCGTCAATGGCAAAATGCTGCCGGACAGCATGTGCTGGTGCTGTTGCCTGGCCAACAAGTGACTGAACTCCTGCTTTCGGCTCAAACTTTGACTTGGGAAATAGTCCCACGCCTTCCAAGTGATCCTCCCATCACATAACTTCTATTTATCTTACATCTGAGATAGGCCGGGTTATGGTTTGGTTTAGCCAATTTTGGAATGGCGACCACAGTGCCTGGCAAAACAAGGGGGCTGCCGGCGCTGATTTGATCCAGACACAATATTGTTTTGACGTTTCCCTAGAATGTAACGAATGGTCTAGAATAAGCTGAATTGCTATTTATCCCAAAGCTGGCAATATAACGCGGAAAAGTGCGTAGAGATCTAGAAGGATGAGGGCAATAGCTAATCCAGTGGGGATGAAATAGACTGCCCAGGGCCAGCGTTTACGCAACGGCCGTATCCACAATCCAAGTCCAACTGCCACACCAAAACCAATCGGAACCAGTGCCGGAAACAAATACCGTCCCTGATGCTGCACAAAAGTTAGATTGTAAACGACATGCACACCCAGCGTAAGCAGCAGCAGTCCGGCTAATATAAACCAATGCATACGGGGGATTTGACTTTTGCGTTTTCTGGCTGTTTCAACCACAAAGCCGGCCAACACCAAACCAGTAAAAAACCACAAAAGCGGATACAGCCAGCCCGGATAGGTCATTGGCACCGTCATCCAGCCAAATTGACCCCAAAAGCTGTTAAAAGTTGTTTGAACAAAACTTTGTAAAGTGCTTGCCAACCCCATTTGGGCGATCCATTCAGATGTGCGTGGTTGACCGACGACGACTGTGTCATGGGTGGCTTTGCCCAGAATATCGAAACCGCCATACACAGCCATATTGCGTCCCCACCAGAGTAAACCTAATGTCAATGCAGGCAGCCCGACAAATAATAATGCCTTGATGAATGCCGTCCAATCACGCCAATACCGCCAAATCAGCACACTGCCCGCAACGGCCGTTACCGGATAAACCGTCCCCTTGGTCAGATAACCCAACCCTAATAATACACCCAACAAGATCAACAACCCCGGTTTTGGTTTTGCGCGTGGATCGCCAATCAGCAGTAACACGAGCAAAATGGCGGC
>JAGRDI010000579.1:0-2607 GCA_020432765.1 Anaerolineales bacterium
TTCAAAAAAAGTTGCACATAAGGTATCACTGTTACATATGAATTTCCAGATAACACTTACTCGGTTGGTAAATCAAATTTTTGGCAATATGATCTACAGCTTTTTGGCGTCGATCTGCCGCCCAATGTCGGTCTGACCGGCAACGGCATGTCAGGGGATATGGCTTTGCACGGAGACCATTTTGAAGCCGACGGAATTCCCTTAACTGAATTTAGTGACAGCGACTTGAACAATCCATATCCATATCAACTTGCAGAAGTGATCGTCTACGGGACAAGTTCAGAGGCAGAATTGGCTCGTCTAACAACTGTCTCCCCCGTTTCTACAGAGATGAATTGCGACGATTGTCACTTTGACGGCGGCATTGAAGATATTGCCACTGGGCGTATAGAAACAAACATCTTGACGCTGCATGATATGGAAAATGCGGATGAATATCCATTTGGACACGATGGCCCGCTAATGAATAGGCGGCCTGTTTTGTGTGCGGAGTGTCATGCGTCCAATGCTTTGGGAGCGCCGGGCATAGCTGACATACCAAATTTGTCGGAAGCGATACACGATGCACATGAGGAAGAAATCCCTAACACCTTGGATGGTTGTTACAAATGTCATCCGGGACCACAAACCCAATGTCTGCGTGATGTGATGGCAACTGACCACGCTATGGATTGTGTTGATTGTCATGGGACAATGGAAACCATTGCAGAGAATCCCCAACCCTGGCTCAATGAACCCCGTTGTGACAATGATGCGTGTCATGGCAGCGCTTATCAGCAAGACCAGGCGCTTTACCGTATGTCCAAAGAACATGGCGGCATTTACTGTGCAGCCTGTCATGACAGCCCGCATGCAATAGCACCGAGCAGTCAACCCAATGACAGCCTTAAGTTTGTCGCATTGCAAGGACACAATGGCCCGTTGGATACATGCACAGTATGTCATGCTACTCAGCCGGACGGGGCCGGACCACACGGCACCACTCTGCCGCAGGTCACTGCCACACCAACAACGGCGACACCTGATCCTTATCCACCAAACTTTAATTATTTGCCGACTGTACTCGACGAAAAAAACTGACATCACCTCTGAACCCCTTGACCCAATTCTGGAAAGCTGCCGACAACCTGCGCAAAAACATCTCCGCCGAATACTTCGTATATGTTATACTATAAATATGCAATATCCGATTGCGAATTATGCGGTAGAACGCCAGCAATTCACGCAGTTATTAGATGACAACGGCCGTTTACGCATCCTCATGCTGCAGGGTGAAAGCGGCACAGGTAAAACCTGTTTGTTGGAAAACTGCCTTGCCAATGTACCGCCGCAAATGCATGCGCTCTCTGTACAACTGCGCGGCAAAGATACCAGCGTTGCCGAAATATTTAACCGCCTGGGACGACGTATCGGTTGGCAGAAATTACCCAAACTAAGCACACAATTGAGCACCTTCGCCGGCGACGATGACATCAACTGGCAAAGCAACGTCAGCAAACAACTGCGCACCGCCTTGCAACTGCCTGACTTAAACCGGCGGCGGCAAAATATCATCGATGTCACCGACGCACTGTTTGCCGATGTGCAAAATTTGGCCACGCCCACGCTGCTGGCTATCGACACCTATGAACAGGCCACAACTGAATTAGACAACTGGTTTAATGCCCAATTTTTGCCCTGGATCGCTGACACCGACAGAGTGCGCGTATTGGTTGCCGGGCAAAAAGTGCCCCAAATCAGCAGCGACTTTCGCCACTGTGCCTCGCGCTATGAATTAAAGGGCATTGCCGATGCGGAAGCGTGGCTGCCTATCGCCCAGGCTTTAGGACATGAAATCCCCTCAATCGATTTTCTAGCCGGTGTCTGTGCCGCTTTCCAGGGCAATCCCAGCAATATTTTGAAGTTTATCCGTTTGCAGCCACGCACGGCCGTTTCTGCACAGCCCGGACAAACAGTCAGCATTAACCGCGTGCGTCTGCGTCAGCAAATGACAACCCTCTTTGACCTACAGGATTTGCGTGTCCTCTGTTTTGATCTGGATGTCGATTATGAAAATATCGGCGAAAGTGGACGCAAAGAAGACAAGGTGATTGGACTGATCACCTTCATGCAGCGGCGCGGCCGTTTACCTGAATTGGTCAGCCTGCTGCGCATGATGCGCCCCAATGTAGAGTGGTAGGCGATGGATGCGGATTTTTTGACACGCCTGGGCCAGGCCACCACAGAAGCGGAGCGCGAATGGCTGCTGCTGGAAATGACCATGGGGCAGTTGAGCGCGGAGGTGGAAACGGCCGTATGGGCCACTGCCATCCCCCATTGGTTCGATATCCTCTACCTCGCCGCCATTTTAGATGATCCCCAACTCGACAGCCTCGACCAAATCAGCAGCCTCAGCTTTATCGAACAATATCCCGGGCGCGGCTTCAATATGCACGAACGTTCGCGCCGTTATTTCCTCGACAATTTGTGGCAAAAAAATCCCGAACAGTTCCGCTTGTACAGCGCACGCGCTGCGGCTTACTGTGCGGGACAAAATTTAAGTAAACCAGAATGGCGCGTCGAACAAATCTACCATTTGTTGATCAGCGACCCGCAGCAGGGCAGCAG
>JAGRDI010000579.1:2788-3012 GCA_020432765.1 Anaerolineales bacterium
GGCAGTTGACAGCCTGGCGCAGATGCAGGTTGAGGCGGGCCAAGACCTCACCTTAATTGCCCTGCGCAACCACGCCAAAGGCGACATCTACCGGCGTCAGGGGGATTCTGCTGATGCCGTCGAAGCGTATCTGGCTGCTTTCGCTGCCTATTCGGAGTTGGGACAGACGCTAAATGCCGCTATTGTACAGGCAGCCATTAATGAGTTAACGGCCGTTGGCAACG
>JAGRDI010000579.1:3101-4140 GCA_020432765.1 Anaerolineales bacterium
GGTTAAGCGACGAACAAAAAATCCGGCAGACGCTGTTGGATAATGTGAAAACGGCCTGGTTGGATGGTGTCTTGCAGCAAGCCGTGCCATATGAATTGACATTAGACATGCAGGCCGAAGCGGGGCTGGTGTCACCCGCTGCCGCCATGACCCTGCATGTACCCGGCCAGATGGACCAGCAACTGCCGCACAATGTCCCGTTGTTGGATGTCTTTATACAAAGCGGCCGTTCTCTTTTGATTTTGGGCGCACCCGCCAGTGGCAAAACGATTGCCTTGTTACAGTTGACGCGCCAACTGCACGCACGGGCGTTGGCCGACCCACAAGCGCCGCTGCCATTGGTCTTCAATTTATCTTCATGGGGCCAAAAGCGCGGCAGCTTGTTGGCGTGGCTGGCCAATGAAGCACATCTTCAATATCAGGTTGGCCGCAAGTACGCACGCGAGACGCTGCTGCCTCAGGGCAATTTGACACTGCTGCTCGATGGCCTGGATGAAGTGCCGTTGGCGGCGCGGGAAGCGTGTGTGGACGCCATCAATGAGTTTCTGGCGCAGTATAACCATGATGTGGTTGTGTGCAGCCGCATTGGTGATTATGAGGCGTTACAAAGTCGGCTCAAGCTGGCACATGCGATTGTGCTGCAGCCGCTGACCAACCAGCAGATTAGGACCTTTATCAAACAGGTAGCAGCAGAAGATCAGCGGGAGGCACTATTGGTGCAGGTTGCGGCGGAACGGCCGCTGCGTGAAGCGCTGCGTTCGCCCTTGCTGTTGAATATGTATTCCCAGGCTTTTGCAGAGATGACGGCCGTTGCTGACACAACAGGTGGCGATTCTGTAGCTGCAAGACGCGAAAACATTTTTGCCGCTTATGTGGATACGGCCGTTGCGCAATCGGAGGAAACGGACAAAGTAGATTTCCAGGCCCAAAGCAAACAATGGCTGGCCTTCCTCGCCAAAGGCATGCAACAAGCCAGTACCACCCTCTTTTTTGTCGAAGAACTACAACCAACCTGGCTGCCACCCCACCTGCTACGCCG
>JAGRDI010000580.1 GCA_020432765.1 Anaerolineales bacterium
TACAATGGTGGGATTGTTCTTGTGAATCATGGGTTTGCCAATAACAACTCAACAGGATACATGTCAATTTATGCCGAAAGTTTATTGCGCCAAGCTGCAAATTGGTCAAACAACACCCTCATTCCACAAACAGGGTTAGCTCTATTATATCATTCACAAAACCGTTATTCACCAGCATTGACAGCTTGGCGCAGATCGGCTGTGGATTCTGATTACTTGATCGATTGGGCCTTGAAAAATTGGGCAGCAAAGCAGTATGAAGAGGCACTTGTATGGCTCCAATACGCAAAAAATATCAACCCTGATTCAGCAGAAGCATATTATTGGACAGGCAGAATCTATAACGTTATGCAACAACCGGATTCCGCAATAATTGAACTACAAAAGGCATCTGAATTAGCGCCAAATGTACGCGACATCTGGTATGAACTAGCCCAAGCCTATCAAAGCAGTCAGGCCTGGGATCTGGCTCTAAAAACGCTCATCAAGGCACAGGCCGGAACAGAAAGCTATCATTATGTCGGCCAAAGCAACGTACTTTTCGAGATAGGCTTTGCGCTACAATATAACCAAATATCGCCAGATTTAGACGCTGCCGGAGCTGCTTATGCACATGCACTTCAAGTTAATGAATTCCTTACAAAACCGTGGCAAAAAGCAAACACCTACTATCAGCGCGGACTGCTATTAGCTTTGCAAGGAGAATGGGAAGCTGCGCAGCAAGAATATGAACAAGCGTTGGCATTAAATCCAAATGCTTATAATGTGCGCATATCTTATGCGCGAGCATTACGAAATGGTGGACAACAACAATTAGCCATAGATGTTTTATACGCTGCCATCAAATTGAAACCAAATAATATTGAGGCGATCATACTCTTGGGCGATTTCTATTATTGGGATAACGAGATGGAAATAGCCCTCAATCTATATAAACAGGCAGCTCATCTTGCACCTACAGATAAGGATATAAAGCAACGACTTGAAGTGGTTGGCCATGCCTTAAGTCAATAAAGGCTTTATTAATAAGGAAGATGTTGCAAAAAATACTATTGTGGCGTGATCAGGCAGATCAACAATTACTAGAACTTCTCAGCGGCAGTTCGGTCGCGCTTATATTAAAATTGATAGGAGCGGGGCTGGCTTTCACATTTAATGTTCTTTTGGCACGCTTGCTGGGAGCAGAAGGAGCTGGGGTTTATTTTTTAGCTCTGAGTGTTATAACTGTGGCGGTCGTGTTTGGACGTTTAGGTCTGGATAAAACAGTTTTGCGTTTAATCTCAGCCAATTCCGGAGAGAACAATTGGTCAGCCGTCAATGGTGTACAACGAAAAGCCACAATTATCATTTTTATATCATCTGCAGGGGCTACGATTGTGGTTCTGTTACTGACACCCTGGCTAACAAAAGATGTTTTCCAAAAGCCGGAATTGTTGCGACCACTACAGTGGATGGCATTAGCCATTATCCCAACGACGTTCAATTTCATTTATGCCCATATGTTAAAAGGCAGAAAGTTAATCTTTGCTGCTACGTGGATTGAAAATGTAAGTATTGCTGTCTTATCTGTTATTTTCTTTTACTTCCTTGGAAGCTCTTATTCAATAATTGGTGCAGCCTGGTCTTATCTTATTGCGGTAACGCTCACAGCAATAACAGCAATCATTGTTTGGAGAAAAGCTGTACCCCAAATACGTGGCACCCAGGCAGTATTTGATACAAAAACCATTTTGGCAGGTAGTTTACCTCTCTTTTGGGTAGCACTTACAACCTGGATTCTCAGCCGTTTTGGCGATTTTGCCCTAGGGATATGGAGTACTGCTGCTGAGGTTGGTATATTTGCAGTTGCGTCGCGCACGGCTCTTTTTATTAGTTTTTCTTTGCTGGCTGTCAACTCAATTGCAGGGGCACAATTTGCAGCCCTACATTATCAAAATGACCACGAACGGTTAACAAAGTCCGCACGCCATGCTATCCGAATCACAACATTAGCTGCTCTGCCTCTGTTTCTCTTATGTATTATTGCCCCCGACTGGATCATGAGCATATTTGGCGAGGAGTTTGTCATTGGCAGCACTGTTTTAGTTGTTCTGGCCATTGCGCAATTTATAAATGCAGCAACAGGACCTGTTGAATTATTGTTGATGATGAGTGGACAAGAACGGCTTGTGCAAACAAATGTTATGGCAGTGGGTGCTTTGAATGTTATGCTGTATATCTGGCTAGTTCCAAACTACGGCGCGATGGGTGCAGCAATCGCCTTTGCGATAGGCATCGCGATCAAGAATTTGATCTCAGTTTGGCTTGTTCAGCGTCATTTAGGAATTAAGTTGTATGGCTTTTAGGTCATACTGAAAATTGGACAATTATGCTCATTAAATTTTCAAATTTGGTTGGCGAGAAAAATATATGCGAGAAAGTAGTGTGAAACAGACACTGCTCATCACAGGATTACCCCGATCAGGCACGACCTGGGTTGGTAGAATAGTTAGCACGGCGCAGAACATAGAGTATGTATTTGAGCCTGACAATGAAAAGATTAGTCCAGCAGCTTGGTATTACAAGCGTGATCTACATCGATTTCCCTATCTTAAGGCAGCTGATAATGCACCAGGTTATCAAACCCTATGGGAGGCAATTTTTACCCGTGCAGTGGGTTCTTCAGTCCTATACTTTCTACTTGAGCGATATTTCCGGCGCAAGACGTTTATGGTTGAGGCATATATTGGCGATAAAACGGGTTTCACTTATGTTGACGGCCGTTTCAATGGTGTAGCCCCTCAAGGCAAGGCACGGCCGTTTCAGACACAAGATCATACTATGCTTACCAGGTTAGTATCTAAATTTGCCGAAAGAGGATGGCAACGGCCGTTTAACAAACAACTCATTGTTAAATCTGTGCATACACCACTTGCCCTCGATTGGTTGGCAAAACATTTCAATGTTAAAATTGTTTTAGTTTTGCGCAATCCGCATAGTTTATACGCCAGTTACAAACGCATGAAAATGCCTGATGGCAACCGCAACTTACTTTTACAATCACAATTATTTACCGATTTTCAATCTTATCTTGAATGCCCTCGTCAGTTGACCAACAATTTGCATTTGCCTAGCACCATGCAAATCATGCTTATGCTAAAAGTACTCGCCCAACAAATAGAAAATCATCCCGAATGGCTCATTGTCTCGCATGACCAGCTATGTCGAGACCCGCAATCTATCTATCGTAAGATATTCCAGCAGCTAGACCTATCATGGACAAAGGAAACTGACAACAAACTCGCGACCCTCAATCAAACAGGCAGTGGCTTTACACCGTCGCGTCTAGCACGGTTACAACCTGATAAATGGCGTACTGAGCTCGAACCGTCTGAAGTAGCTACTTTGGATGAATGTATAGAGCATTTTCAACTTAAAGGCTTTTTGAATCGTTATGTTTATTGAAAAAAGCATAAAACAACGCATCTTTATCGTCGGCTGTCCGCGTTCCGGTACAACATTATTACAGGGCATGTTAAATGCTCATCCCCAAATCCAATCCTTTCCAGAAACCCATTTTTTCTCCAGAGCATATCCACGCCATCGCATCAAACGACTTGTTACCTGGCCGGCCTTGAATGTGCAAACTGTGTTAGAAGGGTTCTTAAGCGAAATAAAGCGACCAGACTTAATACCTGAGGCTAAAACTAGTCTTTTCACACGTCACTATGCTGAAAAATTTTGTCTTTTACTTGATAAGCTAACCGTAGAAGCAAACAAAAATATCTGGGTTGAAAAAACCCCGCGTCATTTGCACTTCATAAAGCAAATTAGCAACCAAATTCCTAACAGCAAATTTATACATATCGTGCGCAATGGACCGGATGTCGTTGCATCACTCTATCAAGCAACGAATGAAAACCCACGTGCCTGGACAAAAGGGCGTACACCTGGGTTCAAAGGTTTCTCGGTAGACGAATGCATTAACCGCTGGAACCATGATGTACAAATAACTGCACGTTACCAGCACATGCCAAATCATTTGATCGTGAAGTATAATCTGCTTGTCAATCAACCAGAATTATCTATACAACCTATTGCAGACTTTCTTCATATCAATTATGTGCCAGCTATGTTATCGGCTGAAAAGGCTTTTCACGAAATTGTGGGCGCAAATGAGCCTTGGAAATCTAACAATAAAAGATCTGTGCATACACCAGAATCAAAGTTCAAGAAGATTTTCCCTTTGACAACTCAACAATATATTTTGGACCAATTGATCGCTATTGATTTTTGACAAAGGATAATTACTGCCTCAAATTTTTTGATTCATTATATGATTAAAGCAAGTGAAACCAA
>JAGRDI010000023.1 GCA_020432765.1 Anaerolineales bacterium
GGGGCTTGAGACGGGTGGACAGGTTGCGTAAAGCACGGGTATTCACCGTCCGCGAGTGTGACGTTGTATTTTCCACTTATCGCGTCCTTGATACGGCCGATTCCACCTTGGACAAGGCTGTAGGAGATGGTAGGTGCTGCGGAAATGGTTGGTGTTGTGGCGCCGTCAGGTGTGGCATTGTGGTTGTACATTTCGTGGCTGTCATAATCTTTATCCCGATTGATAGCTGCGCTGTTTCCCCACAGGATAACGTTCGTCAAGGTTGGTTGGCTGGTTCCGTCCTTCCCATTGTTGAATAACCCACCGCCGCGGCCGTCTGCCCGATTGCCCGAGATGGTGACATTGGTCAACGTGGGGCTACTGTCACCACCTTCTCCATTGTTGTAAACGGCACCCCCAGAATGAGCACGGTTACCTGATAAGACAACGTTGATGAGCGTCGGGCTGGCTTTCTCATTGTACAGCCCTCCTCCGTCAAGACGGGCGTGGTTGCCGCAAATGATCAGGTTTTGCAGCGTGGGGCTGCCGCCAGACAGGTAGATACCGCCGCCCAAACTAAAGGTGTCCTCCCCATCCGCATGGCCACCAGAAATCGTAAAGCCGTCCATGATAGTGTCTTCGGATAGCTCTGTACCGGTGACAACATGGTAACTGTTATCCTTCATCTCATCCTGCACGCCGATATCGCCGCTCAGTATCGTCTTGAAATGGTGCCAATCCCGCTCTTGACGACGAGATTCGTTACCGATGAACCCGCCATAGATTGCCACCTTATCTTTAAGTGTGAAGCTCTCTCGACGCGCCGCATTACCACTCGCGGAAGTCGGCTCATAAGTTCCCTTGGCCACCCAAATTTCATCCCCGGCCGTGGCGGTTGTTAACGCTCGATTAATGTCAGTGAACGCCTTCTCCCAACTGCTGCCATCTGCCGCTCCATTAGCAGCATGATTAACGAAGATGATACAACCTTCATAGGCGCCCATATTAACGGTGTTATCGTAAATGCGTGGCTTGCAAGCTAAATCAGTTGTGACACCACTCAGTACATATATATTTCCTTTGCCAATCGCGGGAGAACCATATCTCAATCTTAGGTTGCCGATCCTTGAAGGAGCAGTTCTGGGATCTACTGGCGCAACAAAGTTCGGGTCTGTTGTGAGAATAGTGCCACTAGAGTTTACAGTACTGTTATCATCGCGAATTCCGTTTGCTGTGTCACTAAGACCACCGTGGATTAGACAATCAGAAAACGTTGGTGTTGCATATCTACTGTATATTGATGCGCCTCCCCCACCAGCCTTGTTATTCCAAAATATGCTGTTTATGAACGTCGGGCTGCTCGTGCCACCGGTTCCATTAATCTCGATGGCGCCACCGAAATTTTTAGCTTGATTGCCAGTAAACGTAACATTGGTAAACGATGGGCTGCTCGTTCCATTTCCACTTGCACAACTGACTGCACCACCGAAACCGTCAGATTTGTTACCGAAAAACGCGACATTTATTAAGATTGGGCTACAAATACCGTTGAATGCGGCATTCATATATAACGCTCCACCATTTCCGCCGGCATAATTACCAGAAAAAATGAGATTTCGGAGCGTTGGATTACATTGGTTATAGCTCCCCGCGCCGTCGCAAAATAGGCCACCGCCCTGTTGACTGCCACTGATCGAACCCCCATTTGCACAACCTCCAGAAATAGTGAAGCCGTCGAGGATGGTGCTACTGGTTAACGGTTTGCGATTTTCGGAGTATCTACTTGTAATCCCCTTGGCGGTCACAACAGAGTAGCTGTTGCCTGAATTATTATCTGCATTGCCAATGTCGCCACTGAGGATTGTTTTGTTGCTCCTCCAGTCACGCTCAGTTAGCGTTTCCTCGTCCCCCGAAAAGCCACCGTAAAGCGCGACCCCCTCGACAAGAACGAAGCTTTGACGACGGGCTGTAAGAATTTGCTCTTCTGTAGCGCCTTCAGAAATTTCTGACGTTGGCTTATAACTCCCTTTTGCCACCCAGATTTGGTCTCCAGCTTTCAGATTCTCGTTGATCAGTGCATTCTGGAGGTCGGTATAGGCTGTGGCCCAACTTGTGCCGTCGCCGCCGCTGGGGGCTGCCTGATTGACATAGAAGGTGGTTCCAGATTCGGTCATGCATTTTCTCCATGTAAGCTATAGGTTTTGTTGTGCGATTGATAAATAATATACTACTTCTAATTCTACTACACAAACGCTTCCAAACCGCTTCCAACTAACTTTGGGGATGCAATCCGTTAATTTTGCAGGTTATAATAGGATATGATAAGCCAGAGATAATAAAATGGAGGCGGGTATAAAAATCGGCCCTCAAGGAGATGAAAATGCAAGAAACCAATGGAATACAAGCCAACAAACTGCTCTACGATTTTTACCGGGAGAATTTGTGGCTCGGCCGTTTCCCCAGCATCGACGACGCCATTGATTCGAACTTCAAACTGTTCCGCAGCATGCTAAAGACATTTGATCAGCTGACGCGCAGCAAATTCGATCAACTCATAAATGATACGGCCGCAGTGGGGAATCAAGTCGATTACGATTATCTGGCACGCTTAGTGGACGTTTTTCGAGACGCTTTACCAGAAAGTTCAAAGCCCTCTTATGAATCGTCACTGGATATTGATTTTGAAGCCAAACAAATGCTCAATCTATACACGCTTTGTCTCAGCCTGAACAGTTTTGCTTTGGCAAAACTTTACTCAATCGTGCAAAAATCACTCTCCACAGCCCAGGAAGCAGGCACACTGCCACCCATCTATACCATGCGTACCTGTTTTCGGCAGGTGGCGACGGATGTAGAACTGATCCAGCGTGCGATTGTCCAACGCAGGCGCGAAACGGACTCTGCCGGAAACATCCTCATGAGCGCTCCGGCCAAAGCGTTGTTGGTAACGGATAAATTAGCATTTCTGGCATTGGCTCCTTTCCAGCATCTGCTCCCAGGCAGCTCACAGGTCAACCCCATCACCTATTTCAGCCAATATACTCACATTCGCCGTGTGCCTTACAGCAATAGTGCCTTATTAGTTGGCATCAGCTATGACATTATGCCGCTTGAACTAAACAGAACTTTTGCAACGGCCGCTGAAGTTTACGCAGAACACGACCCTTTACCCGCTTTTGAACTCATGGCGATTCCGCATGAAGTGGGTCATTACATATATCGTCATGCCCGGCTAAATGGTACGCGACTTTTCACCAGCATGGGTGAACAGTTTAATGAAAATCCCTATTATCATTGGTGTGAAGAAATTTTCGCTGATATTTATAGTTGTATTGTTGCGGGGCCGCTTACCGCTTTGGGCTTGCAGTCACTGCTCGCTTCTACCGATGATCGTGCGATTTGTGCCAATGATGGCGAACACCCTACCGTAATTTTACGGCCGTTTATCTTCTCAGAAATATTGCGTGTCCTCAATGAACTTTTTCCCGACAAATATCCTTTTGCCGGGGCAGCAAGGCTGTTAAACGAAAACTGGGCGGCAGTTTTGCATCATCAAGGCCATCATGTGGTTGCCGGGAATCCTAGCGATGGCAGTTGTATTATTCAGCCGCACGATGCAGATGAAGTCAATGTGGCTGAGGTGTTGGAAGTGGTACGGCCGTTGATTTACGAATTGACACAGCTTCTACTGACTCATGCTAATTTTAACCAAAGCGGCACTGTTCCCTGGGGTCAAGGCAGCTATGAGGACTTGCGTGTATACGATGAGGAGATGGCCAAGCTAACCAGCCGGGAGTTCGCCAGCAAAAAATTTCCCCAGCACACCTTGATTATGTTGGAACACAACCAGGACGACGAACTGCGCCAACTGTTGAGCAAATGGGGCCAAAAAGGCCCCCTCACCATTGGTGGTCACCGCAACATCACAGTATCCACCAAAACCGAAAATGAGCTAAGGACAAAATACAAACAACAGAATGGGTTGACAATAGCTGATGTTCAAGGGTTGGCAAATACCTATCAGCTGAATCCGCAAGAGGTTTTGAAAACATTAAACAGCCAAATTGCGCAGCAAAGGGGTTAGCCAACCTTCTCAAATGCAGATCGCTGGTAGCTCGAGTATATTTAAGATCGCCGGAGGGTCTACCTTAGACGCTCTGTTAGTTGGGGATCATTTAATTCACGATTTAACCGGCACGCCTGCTGCTTTGCGTAAAGGCTTTGTTCAACTTCACCGATTTCAGCATATAAGTTGGATAGATAGTAATAGGAATACGCCTGCTCATAAGCATCCCCTAACTCGTCAAATATGAGCAGACCTTCTTTGAGCAGTGTCAACGCTTGGTCGGGATTTTGTTTGGCTTGCTGCAGCAAGCCTAATTGTGTTTTGATTAAAGCTTCCCAACGCAAACTACCTAACTTGCGGAAGCTGTCTAAACAATCATAACCAAATGCCAATGCCTCATCAAGCTGATTGCGTCTTTTACACAGCAAGAGGCGTTCATACAAAACGGCCGCATATTCACCTAGATTTCCTAGACGGTGACTAACGTCTACCGCCTCGATGAGGCAACTTTCCGCAGCCCCATATGCTTCAAACATGCTTTTGACACGTGCCAGATGACGCAATGTTTCCACATAGCTAGATGAGAGCGGAACCTGGCGTTGCAGAGCAACTGATTCTTCCAGATACGTTTGGGCGGTGTGGAAATCCCTATATTTTTTGATCTGACACAGCGCCAGCAGGTTAAGGTTTTTACCAATTCCGAGCCAATCATCTTCCTCTGCAAAGATACGCTTTGACGCTGTACTCAACTTTATGGCTTGATCATCTTTTGCTTGCTCTAATTTGATGCGGCTGAGAAAGTATTTTGCGTGCGCAATGCCCAAACTCTCTTCCAGACGCATAAAATGATCAAGCGCATCAATGAGATGAGTCTCGGCTGTCACGTAATTATTTTGCTCAATCTCAACTTCCCCCAGGCGCAGCAGCGTCCGCGCCAATGCCGGTCGATCTTGTAAAACGGCCGCTGCATCCAACGCCAGATCTAACCCTTCGCGCATATCGTTAAAGCGTATCTGCCGGAACCACGGCTTATCCAACATCCCCACAAAATCTAAAACCATCTGCCACGCCGCCAACGCATGCGCTTTGCTGACGGCGGCTAAAAAGTTGCGCCATTCCGGCTGTAGTTGAGCATAATCGTCCTGATTTTCGTGGGCGAATAGGTAAAAATAATCGACAAAGGCATGGTCAACGGCCGTTGCCTGTGCTCCCAACTTGTCGACTGCAAACTGGCGCACGAGGCTGTGCATCTCATAGCGTTCTGCGGCGTGCTATTGTTGCAGCAATGATTTTTCACACAATAGATCGAGATCAAACAGCGTGGCAGCGGTTACTTTGGCAGCAGCGACGGCCGTAAACGACGTCGGAAAAACAGACAACGCAGCCAGAACAGCTTGCTCCTCCATAGTTAGCAGCTGCCACGAAGTTTCAAATACCGCCCGCATACTGCGATGGCGTGGATCAACGTCGCGCAGATGCGTGCTGAGGAAATCGAGTGACTGACCGATTGATTCGATTATCTGTGGCAGTGAACGCCGCCGTACCCACGCCGCAGCCAACGCAATGCCCAGCGGCGAGCCATCGACCAATTGGCAGATATGGCGCACGTGGGAGAGGTTAACGGCCGTTACCGTAAAATCATCCCTGGCCATGCGCCCCCGTTCCGCAAACAACGCTTCAGCCGCGCTCATCTCGTCTTCTCCGGTTGGTAAACCATCAAGCAGCAGTACAGATTCAGCCTGAAAATTGAGCGATTCACGCGAGGTTGCCAAAATCGCGATGTGGGGCGCACGCCGCAGCCATTCGGGAATAAAAGCGATGGCATCCAGCATGACCTCGCTGTTGTCAAAAATGAGCAGCATCTGCTTGTCGCGCAGGATAGCCAATACCTGCTCACCAGTTAGCTGCTTGCCACCCTGCGCCAGTCCCGCTGCTTCGCCCACGGCGATTTTAATCTGCTCTGCACCCCCATTGACTGCATCCAGAGACACAAACCAGACACCATCGGGAAAGCTCAGTTTGACCTGTTGACCGACCTCTAGAGCCAGGCGCGTTTTGCCAATACCGCCTGTACCGACAAGTGTGATAAGCCGAAAGCGGGGATCAACGAGCCGCTGCAATAGATGTGCTTTCTCTGCTTCGCGACCAAAGAAGCGTGTTGTTTGCAGGGGCAAATTGTTTGGCAAGGATGCAGGATGCCCAACCTGTGGTTGGCGGATGAAAGATGAAATCAGCCCTGCACTATCTGCCTTTATTTTTTCAAATAACGCCGTTGTTTCTTCCTCCGGATCAATCCCTAACTCATCCCACAACAGATATTTGCAATGCTCAAATTGAGTAAGGGCAGCGTTGCGGTTGCCGAGGTAGAAGTGGGCTTGCATCATGGCTCGATGGGCTGCTTCCAGCCACGGTTCCAGGTCCAATTGACGTTGGGCAATGTCGAGTACGGCCGTCCACTCCCCACATACCATCTGCGCTTCACATAGCAGCGTCATCCCATGCTGCGCCCGTTGTTGAATGTGTTCACGCTGCGCCAACAGCCATGCCTGCCAAGGTTCGCTGGGGAAGTTCAACCCGGTCAACAACTCCCCACGCACGAGTTTAACCACCTCCTCCAAGTGTGTCATACAGGTCGGGCAGCCCGCCAACTGGCGATGGGGATGGGTCTTCACTGTCGTCAGAAGCTGTTCAAACTGGGTCACATCGACCACGATATCGTCGCCAGCGCGCAGAGCAATTTGTTTACGATCCACATTAAACCAGGGGGGCACGGCCGTTTCATCCCCAATTGCCTTACGCAGACGAGAAAGACGATTGCGCAAATATGTGAGTGCGTCTTTGTCGGGGCGCTCGGGTGAGAGCAAACCCGACAGTGTGTCACGACGTTGGGGTCTGCCTTGTTGGATGGCCAGATAGGCAAGCAACACGCGCTCGGCATCGGTACGGAAAACGGCCGTATCCGCCCCCACTCGTACCTGCAGCGGTCCCAATAATGAAATGTGTAGCTCTTTACTCATCGTAACAAATTATGAATTGTGAATGAGGTCATCCGGTTCACAATTCATAATTCTCCCTCTTCTTCACAAACGCACCCAAAACTCACTCCGCTTGGGTGCGCTTTGGGTGCGTGCTCTTTATATGGTGTGGTCATCAACACGGCTCACACAGAGCCACTTAAAAACCACATTCATAGTTAAGGAGACACCTCATGAAACGTTTTAAAAATTGGAAATTAGTTGCACTTGCCAGCATTTTACCCTTGCTTGCTGCCTTGCAGCCCACTCTCACCTACGCTTGTAGTGCTGCCGGCTCACACGGAGGTTGCTGAATGACCTAACGCTCACCTGTTGCTTAAGGCATAAGCACATCCAGAGAGACTGAGTTTTTGCTAAAAACTAAGTCTTTAACATTCAACTACAAAATGCCCACATTAGAACCTGTCACACAGACAGGTTCTCTTCATGTGCACTGGCAGGCACATTCAAATTCTGGTCAATGGCATTGGCAAGTTTTAGCAAGCGTGGATTTTGTATATCTTCCGCCAGCGCGACGGCTTCTGCACTATGATATCTTGCGTGCTCTTTATTGCTCTCGCTCAAAAGCTCCGCTATGCCGATCAACACTTCACATTCGGTATGCTGCAGATCGTCTTGTCGAGCGATCTTTAACGCTTGTCTGTACAAATATTCTGCTCGTTTTGGCTCTCCTTGTTCCCTTTTGGTATCAGCCAGATTGATCATTGTCGTTGCTATCAAAGAACGATTGTCTATCGACTCTGCGATCCGCAACCCATGCTCCAGACTTGCGACTGCTAGCTCAGTTTCGCCCAGCAGACGATAATTACGGCCAAGATTTGTGTAAATCTCTCCCTTACCCGTTAGATTACCATTTGTATTTGCCAACTCAAGGCCAAGATGTAAATAATATTGTGCGCCCATGTAGTCACCTTGTTCAGTCGCGATGATACTAAGATTGTTTAACAGCAGGGCTTGTAGATGGTAATTGTCTATTTGGTTGCAGAGTGTGAGAGCCTGCTCCATTGCGTGCTGAGAAGCGTGCAAATCGCCTTGGTGGTAGCAGACAAGACCAATACTGTTGAGGCTGTTGCTTAGGGCTTGGGCGTTGTCTGTTGTCTGCCATGCAACACACGCCTGTTGCAAATGGTCGTGGGCAGCAGTGTAGCGGCTCTGGATGTCGTCAATGACGCCTAGATGGTGGTGACACCAGCCAATAAGTAGGGTTGAATCGATGGCGCGGGCGATAGTGAGGGCGTGGGTGAGCTTCTCTACCGCCAAATCGTATTCCCCTAGCCGCCAAAGCGCTTCGCCCCACAACACTTGCCCCATCCCTTGCGCCCAGCGATCATTGCCTTGGGCAGCCAACTGCAACACCGTTTGGATCGTCTTTACGACAGGCCAATACTGCCCAAGTCGGTTTTGGAAACGTGCCCGTTCCAGCCCGGCGCGGATCGCCAAAGCGCTGCCAGCAGACCCCCAAGTCAATGCCGTATTAAATGTGGTGTGCATGACAGCTTTCCCCTCACGTGCCAAACCGCGCAGTTGATAATAAATTGAGAGCGGCGTGAGTGCAGCAGACAATAAGTCAACGTAACGTTGCGCTAATCCTGTTTGCCAGGCCAGGCGTACATTGTCGATGTCAGGTTGAATCACAGCAACCGATCGCTGCGGGGCTTCTTTTTGCAACCTCCCGGTATGTTGAGCCAGCAGGGTAAGATAGTAGTGGGCGTGTTTTTGTGGGGTGTCATCACTAAACGGCCGTTTTTCAGCCGCATAAGCACGCACCACCGCATGCAGTCGGCAGCGTTCTGCAGCAACATCCTGTATCAACAACGACTTTTCGCCTAATGCAACGAGATGCTGCACATCCGCCTCTGCGATTTGCTGCGCCGCCGTTTGTGTGAAACCACCGGCAAACAACGACAGTCGTGCCAGAAGCTGTTGCAGCGTGGGGGTCAATGTGCGCCACGACATCTCAAAAACAATATGCAGACCGCTATGACGATGCGGTACATCGTGCAGCGACGCCACCAGCGCAGCAAATCCATCACGCAGTTGGTCTGCAATCACCTGACACGATGCACTGCGCGTGAGTGCCGCTGCTAATTCAATCGCCAACGGCAGCCCCTCGACCATACGACAAATAGCGTGTATGGGGATCAGTTCAGCAGCCGTAAGCGTCCCCCGCTGCTGCTGCGCCCGCCGCGCCGCGAACAGTTCCACCGCGTCAGAAGGCATATCGTCCGTATCGTTGGTCGAATAGCTCAACCCGCGCAGCGCAATCGTCCATTCAGCCCGTATCTTTAATGCCTCGCGCGACGTGATAAGCAGCTGCACATTTTCACAGCGCTCCACGATATCGAGGACGATCTGTCTGCCCGCCAGCAGGTTTTCAAAATTGTCCAGCATGAGCAGCATCTGTTTGTGCTGCAGGTGACTCAACAATTGTGCAATTGGTGCTGCCGAGCCGCTCAAGCGTAGATCAAGGATGGTGGCAATTTCTATAGCAATCGCTTCGGCTAAGTCGTCATCAGCGGGGTCAATTTCGGTTAAATCAACCAGCCAGACACCATCGCGGTATTGGCTGAGGCGACTGCGAGCGATGGTAGTGGCGAGGCGGGTTTTGCCTACACCACCCTGCCCCACAATGGTGACAAGCCGACACCATGGTTGATCGAGACGCACATGAATCTCTTGTTGGGCATTTTTGCGGCCAAAGAATTGATCGTAGGCTGCGGGCAAGTTATGGTGCGCGGTTGTGGCTTGGCGCGATCTGATTATGGGTTGTGACCGCGCATGCTGAATCAAAGCCGTCATCTCAGCAGATGGCGCAGCGTTCAATTCCGTCTTCAGTAATTTAATCACATGTGCATAGTGGGCAGCCGCTTCTTGCACCTTGCCTTGCTTGATCTGTAATCGCATCAGCAATGTATGCGCTGCCTCGTCAAGCGCATCTACTTGCAGCCAACGCTGGACAACTTCGATACCGAATGCAACATCGCCCGTGGACAGCACATAGTGGCCTAGTTTTGCGTAGGCAGCAATGACCTGTTGCCGGATATGGGCGCGTGTCGCCAGCATCCATTGTTCAAAGTTTGGAGCAGCGGGCAGGTCAAAATCAGCGAGAAAGTCGTCCTGATAGGTATCGAGTGCCTTTTGGAGAGTGCCGGCTTTTGCGGGCGTGTCGATTTGTCCAAGTTCAGCCAAGGTCTGCAATAAAATGACAGAATCGACCTGCTGGCGGCTTTCCGGTGCGAGTGCCAACGATTTGCGCGTGATCAGCAGCGCATCGCCTACCCGTTTGCGCAGGCGTGTTAGTACGGTGCGTAAATTGCTGAGTGACTGTTGTGTGGTACGGCCGTCCCAAAGCAGCTCGGCAATGAACTCACGCGGATGTGTTTCTCCTGTTTGGGCTAAATAGATGAGTAAGGCAGCCTCTTTCTGGCTGCGAAACCGACTCAAAGGTTGTCCGTTCTTGACCAGCAAAACCTGTCCAAGCAATGTAAACTTCAGCATTGCATTTCTCCGATAAATAGATCTGGAGCCTAATATACACGCATTTAGACACTCTACCAAGAAATTCTTTCAGGGAGCAGGTAGAAATAAAATTGGTATGAAATAGTTAAAATTTTAAGGTTTGTTCACCTTGTCGTCACTATATCCACATGCTATAATGATTATCAGATTTTCGCTAGATGTGGGGGTTACTCGCAGAAATACCACCATATATGGCTATAATCCCTGCCCAAAATCATTACACCCCAAAACATGGGGATCATAGCAGTCAACATTGGAGTTAACAGTGAATTGTCCATATTGCACACACCCAAAAACTCGTGTTATCGACACAACCCACGATTCGCGGGGTGGCACCCGCAGACGGCGTGTGTGTGATAGCTGCAAGCAACGCTTCAGTTCTTACGAACGCCCTATCCTGGCAACACCACTACTTATTAAAAAAGATGGTACACGTGAAGAGTTTTCCAGTGATAAGCTCATCGCCGGCTTACGTGTAGCCTGTGCCAAACGGCCTATCTCAGCCGCTGATGTTGAACGCATCGTCGGTGAGATTGAGGCTGAACTGCGGCAGCTCGGCCGTTCCGAAGTCAGAAGCCGTTATGTGGGTGATTTGGCCATCAAAAAGCTCAAAGAAATTGACGAAGTCGCTTATATTCGTTATGCCATTGTTTACCTCGGTTTAGATGATTTGGATTCAATCCGACTAGAAATTGACCGACTATTAACCGAATAATTCCGTAATTTGTTTTCAATAATCACCGGCAGTCTCAAAGGGTGAGCCTGGCCGGTGATTTTTTGTGTTGGAGAGTGCCGTCAACACCAACTTAAACTTGTAATCAAGGAGAAAGGTTTATGTCAGAAAAACAAGCTGTAGCCAGCGCTAATTTAGTCAAACAACACACGAATGGCAACGGCCGTTCCAAAATCAACCCACCGTCCGACAGCATCTACTTCAAGGTAGAAGTACCGGAACAAATTGTCAAACGCGACGGCCGTATCGTCGATTTTGAAACTGAACGGATTGCTAATGCCATGCGACGCTGTTATGCCAGCCTAGAAAATGAACCCAAAACGCCGGTCGAAGAGATCATTAAACAAGTCGTCAATGTAGTCGCCGCCAAATATGATCTGCCCAGCGTTGAAGGTGTACAAGACATCGTTGAAATGGTTCTACAAGCCTCGGGTGAATATGAAGCCGCCAAACATTACATTCTCTACCGCGCCGAACATGCCAAAATGCGTGTGCATCGCCCGGTGCCGGATGATGTACGTAACGCCTTTGCAGCTTCTGACAGTTACTTCCCTACCCAACTACAAAAATTTCAATTTTACGATAAATATTCGCGTTTTAACTACGACCTGGGCAGACGCGAAACCTGGATCGAAACGGTGACCCGTTCTGTAGAATATTTGCGCGAACTCTCTGAATATCGGCTGCCACAAGAAGTTTATGATCGCCTCCAGAAAAACATTTTAGAGATGAAAGTCATGCCTTCAATGCGTCTCTTAGCGATGGCAGGTCCAGCTGCACGGCGTAACAACATTGCCATCTATAATTGTTCATACATGCCTGTCGACAGCATTGACTCCTTTGTTGAAGCATTGATTATTTCAATGAGCGGTTGTGGTGTTGGTTTTTCAGTCGAACGGCAGTATGTAGAGCAATTCCCACGCATCACCCGTCAGAACAACCAACCAGCAGCAAACTTTGTTGTACCCGATTCTTCAGAAGGCTGGGCGCAAGCTGTACGCGTCGGCATTGAAGCCTGGTTTGCGGGTGAAGACGTAATGTTTGATTATTCTGAAGTGCGTCCCAGCGGTGCCCCCCTGCGTGTGAAAGGTGGCCGGGCATCCGGACCAGAACCTCTGCGTAAAATGCTCGATTTCGCACGTACACGCATTTTGAGCCGCCAGGGCAGCTTTCTACGACCACTGGATGCGCATGATATTATGTGTGCAGTGGGTGATGCGGCCGTTTCCGGAGGTGTGCGGCGTACAGCAATGATCTCTTTGTTTGATTATGATGATTTAGAAATGCGTCAATGTAAAGATGGTGATTTTTGGCGCAATAACAGCCAACGCTGGAACGCCAACAATTCCGCTGTATGGCCTGAGCGTGAACTCACCCAGGCTGAAATCACACGATTCGTTTTGGACATGGTTGAATCTGGACGCGGTGAGCCAGGCATTTTTAATCGTAAAGCGGCCGTTGAAAGTCGTGTAGCGCGGCGCAAACCAGCTGAGTTTGGCACCAATCCATGCGGTGAAATTGTATTGAGACCGTATCAATTCTGTAACCTCACCAGTGCCGTCGCCCGTCATGACGATAATTACGAAAGTTTGCGCGAAAAGGTTGAACTGGCGGCCATCATCGGCACGATTCAATCGATGGCGACTTATTTCCCCGGCCTGCGATCCGAATGGGTTGAAAATTGTCGTGAAGAACGTTTGCTGGGTGTTGATCTCAATGGACAAATGGACAGCAAACTGGCGCAAGACCCTGAAATACAAGAAAAACTGCGTGCCGTTGCAGTCGAAACTAACCGTGAATATGCGGCGCTTCTAAATATCAATCAATCAGCTTCGGTAACGGCCGTTAAACCATCGGGTAACTCTTCACAATTATTGAACTCTTCTTCTGGCTTGCATTCACGCTGGGCAGCTTATTACATTCGCAATGTACGTGTGGGAACGCATACACCGGTCTTGAAAGTATTGCAAGATGCAGGCGCACCCATGCACCCAGAAAATGGTCAGAATGGTGAAAATATCAATACATGGGTGGTACATTTCCCAGTGAAATCACCCCAAAATGCCCCCACACGTAATGAGCGTTCTGCCCTAGAGCAATGTGATTATTGGCTGCAAAACAAATTACATTACACCGAGCATAATCCAAGCGTCACCATCACCTATCAAGAAAATGAAGTTTTGGACATCATTCGTTGGATCTGGCAACACCAAGATAAGGTTGGCGGCATGGCATTCTTGCCAGCCTTTGACGCGCAATACGATCAAATGCCTTATGTGGAAATCACCCAAGCTGAATATGAAAAACGTGCTGCAGAATTTCCAAATATCGACTTTTCAAAGATATATCGTTATGAAGAAGAAGACCTAACCACAGCTGCGCAGGAATTCGCTTGTTTAGCTGGAGGATGTGATATATAATATAATAAATTTTGCTCCCCCCAAATATATTACGGTTGCAACTCGTAATACATTCTGTAAGGTAAGCAGGATTTAATGTGATGAGATGGATTTGGGTGACTTCATTGAAATAATAAGCTTAAAAATTTAATCTCAAAATCATCTTGACAAGAATCCTATTTCTATCCATAATTGGGACAGATGAATAATTAGGGTAAAGAAAGCCAGCTGTTCAAAATCCACTCAATCTTAGTATTATTAAGGAGAGAATTGATGAAAAAGATTTGGTCAAATGAAAAAGTTAGTGAACGTGCACCTTATGAGACTCCGGCCGTCATTTATGAAGGTCTGATCAGTACCCGTGCTGGCACAACCGTTTTAAATGTTGGTGATGGCGCAGCTGATCCAGCGGATCTTTTTGGTAACGACTAGTCATTTATTCGTTTTTGAAAACCAATCAGTTTGGCCATAGGTCATAAAACGACTTGATTTTACTAGCTGTATCCTCTTGCAGAGGATATGTGCTTAATATTTTAGTTTGATTGGTGGATTGAAACCGTATTGGCTTAGTTGATTGTAAAAATGAGAGCCTGCAAATTGCAGGCTCTTTTTTTGTTTAAGGCTGACGCTTAAATAACTGAGGGGTGTGCATACTAATTACCAGAGGTAGCTTAAACAAA
>JAGRDI010000581.1 GCA_020432765.1 Anaerolineales bacterium
AATGTTGCAGTGACAATCTCGTCTTTAGTGAATGCGGTATTTAGCGGGTTTGTCGATCCACCGATGTTTCCGGAGAGGCTGTCCCAGTTATCGAATGACCAACCTTCGTCAGCCACCGCTGTCAAAGTTACAGGATTACCACATTCAGGATTCTGTGTCACTTCACCCTGACCAACAATCTCAACCGGCAAAACCAATGCAGTTGGGTCTTCGGGGTCAATCGGTTCGCTGCCGTTAAAGAAATAATCCAATTCCCCAGTGAACGCCGGTGCCAAAGCCTCGGGATCGCCGGGCATAGGCGGTGAATTGCCCACAAAAGCACCCACTTTATTCACTTCAATATTGTGCTGCACATAAATTGGCGTGCCCCAATTCAAACCATCGTCAGAAGCATAGAACCGCCATTCATTGCCTGTCCGTACCGCTGAAAAATATTGCGGGGTACTACCTAATGTACGTTCTTCAACCTGAATGCCGCCGCCATCAACAATCTGGAACGCTTCCAATCTAACGGCACCATTAAAATAGCGTACATTAAAACGCAAGAAGTTCTGCGCATCTTCTTCAATAATTAACCCCTGAACCTGCATTGCCTCATCCACAACAGAGTCATATTTAGCTGTGATGCTAAAGTCTGTGTCGTTTGCGGCTTGCATCAGGCGTGGCGCGCTATTGACTGGAACCCAGGCATCATGGGAAGTGCCAGCAGGCAGCTCAATCTCGATGCTGTCACCCGTCATATTGTACGCAGCATCACCCAACGGGTTCACAAACTCCCAAAGTGTGGTATTCAATGTACAACTATTAAAATCATCAGATTCAATTATTGAAGGGACTGTATCTGATTGAATAATGAACGAATAGGAATGCGTCATACAATTGCCGGCATAATCACATGCAGAGATTTCAACCGGAACTTCTTCACCAAGTACAAATAACTCTGGGGGATAATAAACCACTGAATAGTTATATTTTGTGCCCACCAAACCCGGCGATACGATCTCATCTTTTACTGTCATCTCGACTGTCGATGGATTGATTCCAGAAATCAAGTCGAACAACTGCACTGTAACAGGCGTGGAAGGACTTGCCAGATTGTTATTCCAACCTGGCTGTTCTGCATAGGGTGTCGGCGCTTTTGTATCAGCCCCAACTGAGCCTGTCCGCTTTAAGACAAACATTGGACCAGGACGTTCAATAAAATCACCAGGGTAATTTACATTTGTATAGTTGCTATATTTGATTGTATTCAAACCACCGGCGATATTGTTTATATTGAAATCAGCCGTCGACAGATGCCAATAATCAGAATTGGGGAAATTTGGCCAGATATCCTGCTGCCCATTAAGGGACATAAGCGGAAAGCCCCAAAAGGCGTGTACAATTTTGCCGGCCACAAAGTTACTCTCTGTGTTAGGAGGGAAGAAAAATTGACGGTCGGCTTCACGTGGCTGTGTCCCTTCCATCCAAAGACCGGCATCATAGAAGAACGGATTGTAAAAAGCAACCAATGGTTGTGCCCGCTCTATTGCAAAATTCGCAGAAACGCCGCCGGAAGCATCATTCACATTACCAGCAGCGTCAACAACCCGTACCTTAAACTTCATGCCTGTCTGATCGGGGATATGCGAAATATCCCAAGTGACAGAATATTGACCAGCCGATGGTGCTTCTATCGAGCCGATATGATCGATGGTTCCTCCGGTTGGCCGGTCTTCACCACCCGGATGCCAGGTATTACGTGTACGGCTGTGCCAATCTGTAAATAGACCATTATTATCTTCATCATAACCGAAGTAATAACCATGGAACTCAATATATCTTGCGCCGCCAGAAACGTTTGCAGTCAAAGTTAACTGGTTATTATTAACGGTCAGTGTACCACCACTGCCGGCCGCAACCGGTGCGCCATCACCCGCTACACTAACCAAAGACGCTGTTGCCGGGGTCACATCGCTGCCGCTGCCAGGAACCAGCGGGTGTGCATCATCATAATAGATTCGAATGGCGATATCATGCACATGATAGCCGCCCCCTTCATCCCAAAAATCAATTTTATTGGTGCCTTGAATCAGTTCATTCAAATTGATTTCTTTGGCCCAGGGCGTACGGCTCCAATTAGCACCGGTATTCGGCGCATGGGTGACACCGTCGTTGATTTTGAAGCGTGCAATTTGATGTTCCTGATTGCGCCACAAGTCTAGGAATATTTCGGCTTTTAGCGCCTGTGAAAAATCATCCGGGATTGTAAATTCTACTATTTTATGACAGGGCCACGGCTCAAGATAATGTGAGCCGCCCCATGGATTTGAATCCTCTGCACTGTCACAATCATTTACAGGATGGACAAACCCCCCGGTAAATTCGCTGTGGTTGACCCAATATTCTTTGTATGTGACAGAGTCGTTGGCGTAATAAACGCCCGCTCCAACCGGCGTCGGTTGTAGAACAAATAACAATATGACCAAACAAGCAAAGCTGAAAAATGTAATTGCAAATATTGGGCTGCGTTGTGTGGTTCTATGTGTAAAAAATTTCTCTTTCATCTCGTTAAACTGCCTCCGAATTTACACGGGTTCTTATTTTTTTTGCAACTTTATATAATCGACAACAATATTTCATATTTACAATCACTGAGGATGCTGCCGATTCCTAAAGAAAAACACACCTATCAACACAATTTTTTTGAAAATTGTGTGCGTTTTACCTAATAAGACAGACCCATTTTAGAAAATGGGTCTGTCTTTTTTTCTTAAGAAGTTTTTAGGATCAGGGTTTTCGTACTATAGGTAAAAATACATAGGCATCACCTTCAACGAAAACAGCCAACACATTATAATTGCTTTTGCTAATGGTGATTTGCTCTGGATTATTGCTGCCAGATAAATCGCCTCCCCATTCCAAGAACACCCAACCAGCAGCGGGGTTGGCCGAGAGTGTCACAACTTGATCACAAACATAAGGGTCGCTAGGCGTAAGATTCACAGTCCCATGCTCGCTGGGGATCACATTGATCTTTTTTGGACCATCTTCCGGTTCAATAGGAGCGCCGGTGTTGAAAAAGTAGTCGATAATGCCGGTAAATGCAGGTGCGACGGCTTGATTATTAACTTCATTACCCACAAATACTCCAGTCTGGTTCACTTCCATCATCCAGAAGAATTGGGCTGCTTGTGTCCAATTTGTGCCATCAAAGGAATATGATTGTGTCCACACGTTACCGTTACGTTGTACACGCATATAAATATTATTACCGCTGACAGAATTTATGGGGCTAACATCAAATGTTGATGCATTGCCAGCTTCCATGACGCC
>JAGRDI010000582.1 GCA_020432765.1 Anaerolineales bacterium
ATTATCTGCTAAACAGCCCGCAGCGTTGGGCGGCTCGCACCGCCCAAATCGAGATTGATGCCCGTCTGCTGGCGGCAATTGCTGATGTAGAAGCACTGGCACAAATGCATATCCGCTTGGGTTCCAGCAACTTTGCCGGGCCAGCAAGCGCCTTGCTGCGCAGCTTCAGCCGCATCAGCCAGGATGTGCAAGCTGCACTGCAGCAAGCCAGCACCTACAACCAGCGTTTGGCGCTGCGCAGCGTCGCCGACCATTTAGATGGTTTGAATCGTGAATTGGTGCGCAGTACAGAACCGTATGCAGCTCGTTTTCAATCCATTGCTACCCATTGGCAGCGGCTGATTAGCGACCACATCACCAACCTGACCAAGTTAGCCGAAACACGCCAGGAATTTGCCAATCCTTATATTATTGGTGTGCCCTTAACTGCCCATCAGAGCATCTTTGTCGGCCGTACTGCTATCTCGGCGCGTATCGAATATTTGCTGCTCGACCAACAGCAGCCACCGCTCTTGCTTTATGGTCAGCGCCGCATGGGTAAAACCTCCTTGCTCAACAATCTAGGCCGGCTGCTCCCCAGTCATCTTATGCCTCTTTTTGTCGATTTACAAGGGCCGGTCTCCTTTGCCAGCAATGAAGCCGCCCTTTTTTACAATTTGGCCCGCAGTATGGTCTCGTCGGCCCGCAAACTGCGCGATATAACGCTGCCATCCCCCCTACGCACGACGTTTGAGGCCGATGCATTTACCGCTTTCGATGAATGGCTGGATGACATTTCAGAAAAACTGGCAAGCATTGGTGTGCAAACGATTTTGCTGGCATTGGATGAGTTTGAATCATTGGATAGTGCCCTGGTGGCGGGAAGATTTGACAAAACGGCCGTACTCGGCACCCTACGTCATCTCATCCAACACAGCCCCCAATTCAAAATTTTGCTCTCTGGATCCCATACGCTGCAAGAGTTCGAGCGTTGGGCCAGCTACTTCATCAACGCGCAGCTAATCCACATCAGTTATTTGCAGCCTGAAGAGGCATTGCAGTTAATCGAAAAGCCGGTACAAGATTTTACACTGCGTTATCGACCCGCTGCCAGCCGGTATGTGCTGGAACTTACGCATGGACACCCCTTTTTGTTGCAACTGCTGTGTAATGAGATTGTGATTCTGAAGAATGAACAGGCCCCGGAGTTTAGACGCTTGGCGGCAGTTGATGATGTGGAAACGGCCGTCGCCCCTGCACTAAAAGCTGGTCATCTTTTCTTCACCGACATCGCCCGTAACCAGATTGGTTCAACCGAGCATACAATTCTTGACCAAATTGCCGCTCAAGGCGCAGGCGGCACCTGTTCATATGCAGCACTGCAAACAATTATCACTGATCAATATAGATTAAATACAAGTCTCGATTTATTGTTACGCCGCGAACTCTTGCAGAAACACGACAATCATTATCGCTTCCAGGTAGAAATGATTAGACAATGGTTTGTCCCTGCAGGTTGATTTTCGCGGATAAAAAATCCGCTCAAGCAGCGAAAATCTGCGTACAATGGACCTTAAGATAAAGATTTGGAGTCGTGTTGCACACTTGCCGGTGTGAAATCAATCGTAAATCCTATATTAACCAGTTCTCCGCCAAACCCCCAACCATTAAAACTCCCGCAATAAACGGCCGCACCCATATACCTTGTCCTCAATCCCATTCTCACGCAAAGCCATCCACCACGTCGCCGCATTGATGGCGATGACCGGCTTGCCCAGCCAGCGTTCGGCTTCATCCGCCAGGCTGACCATGCTCAAATTTGTGCCGGCTTGCACCAGGGCGTCAATGTCGTGTCCGTCTACCTCAATTAGGGCTTTGCGTAGTTCATCTTCGGTTACATGGGCGATAGAAACGGCCGTTGGGCAGCGCAGCCCTTTGATATTCACGACATCAAACCCGATTTCATCAAAAAATTTGATCACATTCTCATCACCAATCGGTTGGTAAGGTGTCACGACGCCGATTTTCTTAGCGCCAAACAAACCGAGCGCACGCTCACACGCCTCAGCGCCGGTAGCCACATCCAGGCCGCTCCAGTCTTTGATCTGGCGGATAAATTCGCGATTGCCCGCCATGCCACCCCAAAATGTCTCAGCACTCATGCCCATCACCATATAATCGACCTCAGCGGTCATCACACGCTGCACGGTATACTCCATTTCTTCACGAATTTGATCTAGCAGCGCTTCCATGGCGGCATCATTACCTAATGCCTGGTTACGGATATGGATTCGCGAAAAATGAGCCGTTACGCCGGGAACGATCATGCGATAAAAATCCGGTTCAACAATTGTGTTGGTACTGGGGGCTAAAACACCGAATTTGGCTCGCCACCCTAATGCGTCAGTCATAAAAATCCTCCGGTTTTGAAAATTATGAATCAAGAGGGATGAATTATAAATTTGCTCCCTTCATGCGCGTTGACGGAAATGTTATAACAATGTAATATTACGACGTTTCATTTTACACGTCAAAATATCATGTCTATCAGCAAAGGCTATATCTCCACAAGCGCCGGTCAGGTGTATTTTCGCACAACATCGCTGCGAGCCGGTTTGCCGGTTGTGCTCCTGCACCAGACGGCAAGTTCGTCAATGATGTTTAGGGCTTTGATGCGTGAACTAAAACAGGAATATTGGCTGCTTGCGCCCGATACACCGGGATTTGGCCAATCGTTTGCGCCGCAAAATCAGGCAACCATTCCGTTTTATGCACAAAGCATATATGAATTTTTGCAGGGTTTGTCAATTGAGGAATGTTACTTATTTGGTCATCATACCGGCGCTGCCATTGCTTTGCAACTGGCGGCAGAGTACCCTGAGTTGGTGCGCAGACTAATATTGAGTGGGCCACCTTTATTGAGTAAAGAGCAGATAAATCTCCTCAAAGGTACTTTGCTGCCGATGGAGATTTTGGAAAACGGCCGTCACCTGCAACAAACCTGGCAGCACATCCAAAAGAAAGACCCGACAGCCCCTGCCGCACTAATCCAACGCGAAACCTTGCTTACCTTACAAGCCGGCAAAAACTATCATGCAGCGTATCATGCAGTTTTTGCCCAAGATGTTGCTGCTCAATTGGCTGCACTACAGTGCCCAACAGTGGTGACGGCCGGTGAAAACGATAGTTTACGCACTTGCCTGGAACCGGCATATCATTTGCTCAAATATGGTACTATGCAACTTATACCCGCTGCCGGTACTTTTATTTGTGACCAACAACCACAACTTGTCGCCCAATTATTACGCGCTTTTTTTAGCGATTAACGTAAGGATCACTTATGGCAACACTCATTTATACGATTTTTACGATTGCCCACATTTTGCTTCTGATTTGGGGGCTGCGTTTATGGCGGCAGTCCGGCAGTATTCGTTTATTTTTGGTTTTGCTGCCGATCATCGGCCTGGTCTACGACAATGCCGTGATTGCTTTGGGCAGTTTGCCGGGACCCGGCGAACTGCTGCAATCGTTAAATGTGGGGCGGTTTTTATTGCACGCCATCATTACACCAATGTTGATTATGGCGGCATTGGATATGGCGCGTCGTGCCGGTGTGGGTTGGGCGTCAAATCAGATTGTTTTTGCGTTGTTCGGCGTGTTCACGGTTATTTTGATTTTGTTTGGTTTGTCTGAAATGCCTCGAAT
>JAGRDI010000583.1 GCA_020432765.1 Anaerolineales bacterium
TAAGGAATTAACCTGGTTACATGGGGAATTGGTCAAACACGGCATAATTGTTGACATATGCCAACCAGATGAAGCAATGATTGATGATCCGGCCAAGGTGCTGGCTAAACTCCTCAACGGCCGTTACCAACTATTACACTTTATTGGTCATGGTCAATTCAATCTGGCAGCACCAGAAAACAGCGGACTGCTCTTAGGACGGCCAGGGGCAGCAGACAAACAATTGTCCGCCACCATTCTGGCTCAAGCCGCCAAAGAAAGCAGTCTGACTATGGTTTTTGTGAGCGCTTGTTTTGGAGCAAAAGACGATGCCATTGATGAAGAACGTCCCTGGGAAGTTGCCGGCATCTTAACCGGGCTGCTGCGGGCGGGCGTGCCAGCGGCTGTCGGGATGCGTTGGAAGGTCGGGGACAGCGCCAGCCGCCAATTGGCGGAACAATATTACGCCAATCTGTTTGCAGACATGCCACCAGAGAAAGCGCTGCAACGCGCCCGCTTAGGTTTACTCGCTGACAACAAGGTGGATTGGGCCAACCCGATCATTAGCAAACGACGCGGTGTAAGATTTAGCCCACATAACGCAGCCAACGACTAAACCCACGTATCAGCCGAGATTTTGGATCAGCCTTTCAAAACGGCCGTACTAAAAGGCATAATCTCATCATCGTTGATCATGGTAAATGCATTATCCATGACGGGCGCATGTTTAGCGATACCACCGGCGCGGGTGTCATCATCAACATCCATAAAATGCGTGAAACAGCGTTTACATTGCCGAAAATTATCGCCTTCTTCAATATCTTCTACCGAAATCAAATCACCTGTACCACGATGTGGGCAATCATGGCCGCTGCCCAGCGGATTCAAAAAGTCACACAGGCCATTTGCTAACGGATCAAACACAGGCGGCGCTTTTTTTTCAGGGACATTGTTAGCTTGTTTAAGCACACGGAACGTGTCGGTCAAAGTCGCAATACGTGCTTTTAAGGGTTCGCCTTCGGCCACGATTGCCCAAAATTCCTGCCAATGGGTGTCCGTTCCCACATACTTTACAGCTAAATTTTGGGGATCCAGCACGATATCAAAGCGTTCAATATCGGGTACTTCTTCACGTTTTCGCCAGGGAATTAAACCGCTCCTAATTTTTTGGGCCACACGGTCAGCCTCATCTCCACCATCTGCTTTTTGATTTACTGGTAAATAAGCCAGAAGTTCATCTGTAGTAAAGCCTAAATGCACCCAATAAAACCATAGCCGCAGCACAACATGATAATCATCTAAAAACTGGAATAGTTCAGCATTAAATAATCGTGCGTCATGCATGGGCAGCGCCAAATCACCCCGAATACTGGCCACGGCCGTATCGCCCACAAAAACCTCAATATGTCCCTGATCTTTATCTTCAAAGCGCCGCTGGTAAATCATTTTGATCGATTGGGCAAATTGCATAGTCTGCGCACCGGCTGCGGCCCAACTAATTTTTTGAGACGGCCACCAACGTGAAAAATAAAGTGGCAGTTGCGCAGCAGCACCACCAACACCACGCAGCGTAATCGTACTGGCTCCATCAGCCTGATTCCATTGCCAATGCGCACGCAGAGGATTGGTGCAAGCTTGTGGCACAGTCAGTGTCACCTCAAGTTCACCAAGCACACCCATTTCACCATCTTTATCCTTGCCCGTGGCTTGAATGACTAACTCTATATCCTTTAACTCATGTGTAAATGGATCAGATGGGCGATGGATCAGATGCAGGTAAATGTAATAATCTTCGTCATCATCCAATTTGGCTGGACTTTTTTGTACACCAAAGGGGTCTTTGGTTTTGACACAAAATCCATTTTCATCCCCTGCACCCCAGGCAACCCAAAGATCGGAGTCGGTAACGGCCGTTGCATACACACGCCATTTTGCAGAGTCATTAGAAGCACCATCTGGCCGTTGATACCCTTCAGGATGGATCCAGATTGGGCCAAACGATGACTTTGGGATCATTTTCTGGTTACGCCGCACACGCAATTTGAGCACCTTGACACCAAATGGTTGATAGTCTACACTGTTTTCAGCAATGGGTGACTGTCTTTCAAACAGTGTCATTTCGACATCATTTTTCGCCATTATTTACTCCTTACCATCGAGGTGAATTTACAGATTTGTCCAATCATCTTGAAGATTGGACAAATTTCGCCAAGTCAATTTTGTGCATAGTAACCACTTGAGCGTTTTGGCCAACCATAGCCGTTCCTACGAACTTATTTCTGGATAATTACTACGCGCAATCAACAAAAATCACAAAAAAGGGACTTTCAGTATAAAAGAAAACCTCTCATGACACAATGGAGATTTTAATATGGCCTTACTCGCCGACAAAACCGCGCACACAAATAAAGGCAAAATCAAGGATGCACTTAATTTCACACCCTATGCCCACGCTTTAACACAACTCATTCTGGATGAAGACCTTGAAACCCCGCTAACGATTGGCATTTTTGGCAGTTGGGGCACTGGCAAATCTACTTTAATGCGCATGATCGAAGAACATCTCAAAGAAGCTGAGCTGTCCGGCGCAAGTGAGCGCATCACCCATCCTATTCCATTTAATGCATGGCGTTATAGTAAGGAAGGCGCTTTATGGCGTGCATTATTAGCTACAGTTGTCAACGGCATTCGCAAAATGGATGTCGTATTAGACAACAAACAATCTGCCAACCAAGATACCACACCCGAAATCCAAATCGCTAAAAAACGTGCGGAACGCGATGCCGAGCTTGACGCACTCATTGCTAAACTTTACCAAACAATGACGCCACCAGATTTGGGCTCTCTCTCAATTGATCTGGCAGATATTCTTGATCCAACACGCAGTGGCGGTGCACAAATCACACTTTCCTTACAAGATGGCTTGAAATTAATCGACAATATCAATAACAAAGTCACAAGCCTAGAGAAACCAACACCAAATGGTTCAGAAGCAACCCCAGCTAACTCGTCTAATTCTCCAGAACTGCCCGCAGTCGCTGCGGATCAAATAACGACTTTATCCGCATTACGGCAGCAAGTACGGTATACATCAGCCTTGCTAACAGGCCAGCGTATTGAATTTATCGAACAATTTAACGATGAATTTAAAAAGTTGATGGATACGTATGTTGTCGAGTACGGCTATCTGGTAATCTTCGTTGATGATTTAGACCGCTGTCTACCCGAAAAGGCTGTCGAAATCTTGGAGGCAATCAAACTTTTTCTGGATGTTGAAGGCTGCATTTTCATCCTGGCAATTGACCAAGATGTGGTTGAACGCGGCATCCAAATTCGTTACGGTGAAATTGAAGGCAAATCAGGATCAGACGAACGCCATAAGATCGACGGCCGTCGCTACCTTGAAAAAATCATTCAAATCCCCTTTGTTTTACCGCCCATCAGCCCGCGCTCCATGGGTGAATTTATTCAATCTATCGCGCCCAAACTGCCGCCACCCTGTAAACAAATCTTCATACAAGGACTCGTTGCCAATCCGCGCCATGTCAAGCGTGCTATCAACATTTATACCTTGTTAGAACTGCTCTCCGAAACATTGCCTGTCATTAAGCCTGTACGCTTAGCCAAAATCGTTGTCTTGCAACAGCGCTTCGAAGAGTTATATGATACCTTGCGCAAAAAACCGGTTCTCCTCATCGAATGGGAACAGTGGCTGCTAGGCCCCCTCAAGAATTGGCCGGAAATTGATGTTAATCAGCCCCAATTTGCTGCATTTGATCCAAATTCCACGCAAGACCCTAAAGATTTCTTCATGGCGCAGTTACCAGAATTAAGCGAACTGACCATAACAAGCCCAGAGGAATTTGAGGCACTTAAAGCATTACTTACCATGCGTCCGGCAACAGCGACAGACGTATTGTTTAGTGATTTGGCAGCCAAAGATGTGCATACCTATCTCTATTTAGCCAGTACAGTAGAAGAAAGTGAAAGCCATGTCACCCAAGCACAGAGCCAAACGCCTGTTGAAAAAAACCTTGATGCTATCTTTGAAGCAGTTGAAGAAGATAACAAAGAAATTTATGTCGTTTACTCAGAGATGGATGAAGCGCAAAGAAGTTACATTACGGCTGCGATCGTGCGCCAATTGGAAGAGTTATATGCCACCATGGCGAGTTCAGATGAGATTGATGACAACGTGGGGAATAATCTACTACGGGCATTGGCTCAACACGGCTCCGAGCTTTATACCCAACTCTACACAAATGATGATAAGCGCCAAGAGTTCGAAAAACGTGCCCACACAATTAGAAAAATTGAAATAGCACCCGTTGCTGGCGAGGATTTAATTCCTTGGGAATTAATATACAATGATGATCCAGCAGCTCCACAAATTAACCCTTTTTGGGGTGGACGGTATATGATCGAACGGCCGTTTGCATCAAACAAAAATCTTCCCAAAGTTACCGAATCCACCAGACCCACAATCCATTACATTGTTGATCCCACAACACCAAATACAAGTTATATCAACACATTTATGGAGCTTTTTAAGACTGCAAATCAAATTACCACTCTCGAAGCGTTACGCGACAGCATCACACAAGCTCAGGCAGATATCTATTTCATTCAGGGCTGTTGTGGGGTCGATAATGCCGGCACATGGATTAAACTGGACTCAAAAGAGTT
>JAGRDI010000584.1 GCA_020432765.1 Anaerolineales bacterium
ATGCCGCGCCATTGGATGGGTTATAATCCGGAATTGTTGGAACAGGTTGTCAGTGTGGCTGCCTCGGTGGCAAATTATGGCATTCAGCAAAGTTGGGGCGTGGGTATGTATGCAAACGGGGCCGTGCCTAATTCTGACCAACCCATTCGTGTGGCACCGGGACGTTCGCCGAATCAATTGGTGCATATTCTCGAAGCGTTGGCGGCGGTGACTGAGTTTGCTACCTCAGCCATCGAATATATGATTGTGCGTGAAAGCCCCAATTTGCCGTGGGTGGCAACTATTGTGTTGGTCACGGGTATTGTCACGGAGGAGATTATGATCGCGCTTTTACGGCTTAAGGAGGCGGGGCGTCGGGTTGTGCTCATTTCTTTAGATAGCGAACCAGTGCCACCTGGTCTGGGTGCTTTGCTGACTTATCATGTGCCCTCAAATTCACCTGCTTTCCAAAAGGAAGACAGCTTGAACACGGATGCAACGGCCGCTGCTTTGGGATCGCTGCCGGCATCTGATACGGCCGAATTGACGCTGAAACCCGTCAATAAAAGATCATGAACATGACCATGAACATGACCACGCTGCCGGAACCTGCCGGCAATGAAAAACCTGCTTTGCAAGCAGCCTGGCATTTTGCCAAACAAGAGCTGCTCTATTTGTGTTGGGCATTGATGGATACGGCCGTGATCACCCCCTTATTGTTGTTAGCTATGCCTTGGGCACGTTTTTGGCCGGTCAGTGTAATGACATTATGGGTATTATTGCTCATTTTGCTGCCCTTTAATTTGGCACGCTTAATGAGTGCGCTTGGTATCCGGCCGGCAAGGCAGCGCTTGCTGCTCATCGTGATTTTCTTTTTTATACTGCTGTTGGGATGGCGTATGGTATTGTTTGCCCCACGTGCATTTTGGGAGTTAGGTTGGTTGGGTACGGCGATTTTGAATATTGGCAGCCCAACAGACACTATCTGGTCACGTCAATTTATCCTCTTTTTAGCGGTACTTGTCGGTTTTTGGCGCGGCTTACGCCTCGTAGGAATGCGTCCTGAAATCCGAAAAATTGGATTGCGCCTGCGCTTAGGGGCGGTTGCATTTGGCGTGATTGCAGTAATTGCGATCAGTGAACGGCCGTTCTGGAGTCCGGTAGGTTTCATTTTGCTTTATTATCTAGTGGGGTTAACGGCCGTTGCGCTGGTGCGGGCTGAACAAGTCGAATTTGAAAACACAGGTATGTTCTCCGGCGTAAGTCCCCGCTGGGTGGGTATAGTTGCCCTGACTAGTTTAATCATCACTTCGGCAGCAGGAATTTTTACACTGCTGCTCACGAATGAAAATGCCGGGCGTGTGGCCAGTTGGGGGGCTCCGATTTGGACGGCGATATTGTTGGGAACGGCCGTTGTGTTGCGCACATTGGGTTATCTGTTTTCCCCCTTACTTTTTGTTTTTGGGCTGCTGTTGGAACTTTTAATCACGCTGCTAGATCGGTTTTTGAGTGGTTTGTTTGAGATGATTCAACAAGGCATCAATCCTGCCTTGTTTGAACCTGCCCAAACAGAGGGTGTTGGTCAGGAAGAACTTGTAGAAACAGTTACCAGAAATTTCCCTACCACAGAAATATTAACCGGCGTTCTGATGGTTTTCGCGGTGATTGTGGTGATCATTTTCCTGACACGTTTATACCGTCAAACTGCCACTGCCACTCGCCAACGTGATTTTAGCCAGGTGGGGAGCCGCGAACGTACCAGCAGCTTGAGCCTGGGGCAGCGCTTGCTGAACCGCCTGGGACTTTTTCGCAATTGGCGTGCGGCGGGCACAATCCGGCGTATCTACCAAGATATGTGTCAGGCTGCCACTGGCGCCGGCTTCCCGCGTGGCGCATCCGAAACGCCTTACGAATATCTGAAAACGTTAACTGAAGTTTGGCCTGAAAACACGTCTGATAGTCAGCTCATTACCCAGGCATATGTCAAAATCCGCTATGGCGAACTCCCTGAAACTGAGGAAGAATTCAACCGCATTAAAGAAGCATGGCAGCGTTTAGAACGTACGCCACCAATGAGCCTTGGATAATTCACATAAAATCTCAATACGTTTCATGGCGCTTTGTAAAACTGGACAGGGGCGTTTTTATTTTGCCAGAGGAGATATGTCAGGTATTATGATCAATTTGTTCACACTCACCTCGTGGTAAAAACCCGACATGTCTAGAATCCGTCAGACTCCAGAATAAAAGACTAATTACATGCGGAAAGTGCCAAAGCGATCGGTTGGCAAAGGCGCGTTAAGCGTAATTGAATAAGCCAGCGCCAATGCCATGCGCGTTTGGACTGGGTCGAGGATGCCGTCATCCCACAGGCGTGCTGTGGCAAAGTAAGGACTGCTTTCACGCTCGTATTGTTCTAAAATCGGGGCTTTGAATTTAACTTCAGCGATGCGCAGTTCGCTTTCGGTGGGATCATCCATTTGGTGGAAATAACTCTTTTTACCAACGGTCCACAACGTATCTGCGGCGGCATCGCCGCTCATGACGCTAATGCGGCTGTTGGGCCAGCTAAACAGAAAACGTGGGTCATAGGCACGGCCGTTCATCCCATAATTACCCGCCCCATGACTGACCCCATGCAGCAGCGTGATGCGCGGCACATTGACATTGCTGACCGCCATCACCATTTTGGCGCCATCTTTAGCAATGCCACCATTTTCGTATTTTCTGCCGACCATAAAGCCGGCGATATTTTGCATGAAGAGTAAGGGAGTGCCGCGTTGACCACAAAGCTGGATGAAATGGGTTGCTTTCAATGCCGATTCGCTGAATAACAAGCCGTTGTTGGCCACAATGCCCACTGGAATGCCCATGATGTGGGCAAAGCCGCAAACAATGGTCGGCCCATAACGCGGTTTGAATTCGCTCAGACGTGAACCATCGACCAAACGCGCAATCACCTCACGCACGTCATAGGTCTGGCGTGTATCGGCCGGAATAATGCCATATAGCTCTTCGGCTGGATAGATGGGGTCTTCAGGGGGTTGCATCACAACGGGGATTTGTTTGCGGCGGTTGAGATGGCGCACAATCTCGCGCACCTTTGCAAGCGCTTCCTCTTCATCCTCAGCAAAATGATCGGCGACACCGCTGATGCGGGTATGCACATCTGCGCCGCCCAACTCTTCGGCCGATACTTCTTCGCCTGTGGCTGCTTTGACCAACGGTGGGCCTGCCAGGAAGATGGTGCCGTTGTCCTTGACGATGATCGTCTCGTCGGCCATTGCCGGGATGTAAGCACCTCCTGCTGTACAAGAGCCAACTACGGCCGCGACTTGCACGATGCCCTTGCCCGACATGCGTGCGATATTGTAAAAAATACGGCCGAAATGCTCTCGATCCGGAAAAACATCTGCTTGCAGGTGTAAAAACGCACCACCAGAATCGACCAGATAGACAGTGGGTAAATGATTTTCCTCGGCAACCGTTTGGGCGCGTAGATGTTTTTTGACGGTTTCAGGGAAATAAGTGCCGCCTTTGACTGTGGGATCATTGGCGATGATCATACATTCTAGTCCCATGATACGGCCGATTCCGGTTACAATACCAGCACCAGGTGCATCTCCTTGATGCATTTCCCAGGCAGCCAGGGGCGACAATTCCAGAAATGGGCTGTTTTGGTCTAAAATAGCGTCAATGCGTTCGCGCACCAACAGCTTACCACGATTACGTTGGCGTTGGATAACCCGCTCTGAGCGATCGGTTGCGACGTGATTCTGCCGTGCATTCAGTTCAGCAGCGAGGGCCTGGTTGTGTGCGTAATTGGTCTTGAAATCGGGGCTGTTGGGGTTGATTTGGCTGATTATTTCGGTCATATCAATTGACAATTATCAATTGACAATTGTCAATTGACAAGTAATGGAAGGAGTTTTGATTTATTATCCCTGAATGTTGAGGGAGTGACAAAAATTATGGATGCGACAGATTTAGCCAGATTTATCAAGCAGAACCAGATTGCAGCTGAGATCGTACATTTGCCAATGAAAACACCAACTGTGGCAGATGCAGCAGAGGCGCTGGGAGTTCGTCCGCAGCAAATCGTGAAGTCTCTATTGTTTTTAGCCGCTGGCGAACCTGTTTTGGTGGTCACAAATGGGGTCACGCGGGTGCAGCGCAAACGTCTGGCAGATGTGGTTGGCTTGTCGCGGCGGCGTGTGAAGATCGCTTCGGCAGAGCAAGTCGCGGTGATAGCGGGTTATGTGGTGGGTGCTGTGCCGCCATTTGGACATCCGAGCAAACTGCGCACTTTGTTGGATGTTGGTGTGTTGGAGGAAACGGCCGTTTATGGCGGTGGCGGTGATATCAATGCACTCGCTCACATCACGACCCTTGAATTAAAGCGTGTGACGACTGCCGAAGTCGTGGCCATTGCCGACCGATGAAAAATTATCCGTTTCGTAATCTTGTTTTTCAAGGCGGCGGTGTCAAAGCCTTGGCTTATCATGGGTCGTTGGCTGTGTTGGAAAAGGT
>JAGRDI010000585.1 GCA_020432765.1 Anaerolineales bacterium
CGCGTTCAAGAGTAAGCCTGTAGCCGCGAAATCCTTTTCGCGTTCAAAAGTAAGCCTGTAGCCACGAAATCCTCTTCGTGTTCAAGAGAGAGCCAATAAGCGTGATTTGGAAATCACGGCTACGAAGTGGAATACTGAAAAACCCTGGGTAAAAAATGAGCAATTTTTGATCTGTCATTTGAGCAACAAGCTGATCTATAGTTTGGTTATTGAGCAACCCATCCCATCAATTCGATGCAAAGGCAGGCGTGCTTGATACCCTGTAATGTGAACAAAAAGTGAGCAGTTTTTAGACTTCAAAGTGAGCAATCAAAGCATTAAAATGTGAGGTAATTAAATGCAACAGAGCAGTATACAAACCATCGCTGGAACCATCGCCACACTCATTTTTGTGGGCAGCAGTCTGCCCATGTTGTGGAAAGCAATCACAACTAAAAATCTAAAATCGTACAGTCTTACCCAAATCAGTTTATCAAATACCGGCAATCTATTTCACTGGCTGTATGTGATCGGTTTACCTTTTGGTCCAATCTGGCTGCTGCATGCGTTTAACACACTTGTTGCCGTGCTTATGCTGGGTTGTTATCTGCGGTATGAAAAATTCACATCGCAGATAGTTAGTTAATTTACCGGCCTGCGACGGTTTTATTTTCTGTTTTGTCAGTGCAGGCTGACGGACAAACTACCGAATGGAGGTATGTATTATGTTTAGTTCAAATGTTGTACGTTTACGTCAATGCCATGATGCCTTTAATGTTGGTGATTTTGACACGGCCGTTACCCTTGTGGCCCCTGATATCGAATTGACTGATCATGGTCGAGGCGAAGTGTTAAACGGCCGTGCAGCCTTTCGCAGTTGGATGGAAGGTTTCTACGCGATGTCGTCTGATATCAAAATAGTGGATGCCCAATACATTGATGCCGGCGACACCGTCGTTGCCCAATTCCGGGCAATCGGCGTGCAAGATGGCTCGATGGATTCTTTCCCAGTTAGCAACAAACCGTATTCGCTGGATGTGTGTGAAGTGTGGCGCTTCAATGAATTGGGCCAAGCGGAAGAAGGCCATAACTATTCTGATAGTCTCGGCATGCTTATCCAGCTTGGTCATATTCCTGTGCCAGAAACAGCATAAAAAATAAGGAGATCAAAAAATGACTAAAGAAATCATGCTCAATACGCTTGAAAAAGCAGGTGGTTATTTCAACAGCGGCGATCTGGAGGGTTATATAACCACCCTTTATGCACCTGAAGCTACCTTCCATTATTATCCACCAGAACTGCCACAAGGACGGACTGGAGCACGTCTGTATTATGGTGCATTTCTACAAGGTTTTCCGGATGCGGCTTTTTATCCAGAAGATATTATCTTCGAGGGAGACAAGCTGGTTGTGCGTTACCGCCTGGACGCGACTCATTTAGGTGAGTTCAATGGCATTCCGGCCAGTGGCAAACAGATTTCATTTAACGGTATCACCATCATGCGTTGGCAGGATGCCCAGGTCGTCGAACGTTGGAATGAAGCCGATTTTTTGGGTCTCTTGCAACAGATCGGTGCTATGTCTGCACCGGCAGCCTGATTTTAACGCATTGAGATAATCACATTACCGTAGATATAAAAAATCGTGTGGGGTTTGTAGTAACGACTTTAGTCGTGGGCGCTCTCCAGCGCACACACCGCTAAAGCGGTTACTACAAACCAAAACATGTATCGTTAGGAGAACGAACGATGTATAAGAATCAATCCAAATTTGGTCACGCTGTCATCATTGGGGGCAGCATCGGTGGGCTTTTGACAGCCCGCGTACTAAGCGGCTATTTTAACCATGTCACACTCCTTGAACGGGATGCCGTTTCACACACCCATCCCGAAGCACGTAAAGGGCAGCCCCAGGCGCGTCATTTGCATGGTTTGCTGGCGACTGGTCGTGAAGTAATGACACGTTATTTTCCCGATTTACCGCAGGCATTGGTCGACAATGGTGCTGTCGTCGGCGATTTTGCGCAAACCATGCAGTGGTATATGTTGGGCGGCTATCGCAAGAACTTTACTATGGGTGTGCCGAGTACGACGATGAGCCGCCCATTATTGGAGTTCCTGATTCGCGAGCGTGTGTTGGCGCTGCCCAACGTGTTGCTGCGTGATAACTGCAGTGTACGCCAACTGCTTACTTCCGCAAATAAACAGCGCATAACGGGTGTGGAAGTTGTGCAAAGTCATGATAATAAATTGGCTGAAACCATTCCGGCCGATTTGATCGTCGATTGTACCGGTCGTGGATCGCGCACGCCGGGTTGGTTGGCTGCTCTCGGGTATACAGCACCACCTGTCAGTGAGGTTAAGGTTAATGTAGGTTATGCAACGCGCATCTTTCGGCGTGACCCGGCTGATTTACGCGGCAAGAAATGGTTTTTGATCACGCCCGATGCGCCACGTGAAACACGTTTTGGCGGTATTTTTCCCATTGAAGGTGATCGTTGGATATGTTCGCTGGGTGGTTGGATTGGCGATCATACCCCGCTGGATGCTGCGGCATTTCTGGCTTTTGCGCGTTCATTGCCAGCATCTGATATCTATGACATCATTGTGAATGCTGAGCCGCTCTCGGAGATAGTTCCGCACAAGTTTCCTTCCAGTTTGCGGCGGCACTATGAAAAACTGCATCGGTTCCCGGAAGGATATTTGGTGTTGGGCGATGCGATTTCGAGTTTTAATCCGACGTACGGACAAGGGATGACATCGGCGGCATTGCAAGC
>JAGRDI010000586.1 GCA_020432765.1 Anaerolineales bacterium
AAGGTTGCGAAAACAACTGCCAAACTACCTATTTGTCTTACCCCATTTTTTGTTCTTTGCCATATTTCTGCTCTATCCAATTGTCCGTGGCATACAGATCAGCCTCTATGATTGGCGGATCATGCTCACGGATCAAGATTTTATTGGCCTTGCCAACTACCAGGCACTGATGACCGATGCGATCTTCTGGGAAGTGCTGGGCAATACAGTTTACTTTACAGTACTTACTGTCATATTAAACATAGTCTTGGCGCTAGGGGTAGCAACGGCTCTGAAACAAAACTTTCGTGGTAGTAATTTTATGAAAGTGTTGTTTTATGCGCCGGCGATCTTGTCGGTGTCGGTGCTGGGTATCATTGGCATCCGTATTTGGGATACACAGTTGGGCATTGTCAATTACTTCCTCGTGACCCTATTAGGTTTGCAGCGAATTTCGTGGCTGGGTAATCAGGCGCTGGCTATACCTGCGCTTTCTATTACTACCGTTTGGTGGAGTTTCGGCTTCCCAATGCTTGTATTTCTTGCTGGTCTGCAAAACATTCCAGAGCAGTTATATGAGGCAGCAAAGATAGACGGGGCGGGACGCTGGCAGGCGTTTCGTCATATCACGATACCACTGCTTATGCCCACAATGCTGTTTGTCGTCGTGACACAATTTATTGCCCACATGCAGGTCTTTGCCCAACCCTACATTATTACGGCTGGTGGCCCTGGCAACGCAACACGCTCAGTTGTCATGTACTTGTATGAAACAGCGTGGAAATTCTTCCGTTTTGGCTATGCATCGGCTATATCCGTTGTGTTGGCACTAATCATGATCTTCGTTACTGTCGTTCTCTTTTCAACACTGCAACGACGCGCTGAATATTGAGCGCAAAGGAGACAATCCCATGACTACAACAGCGCCCCAAGCACCCCAATTAGAACCCTCTAAACCGCGATCTACTCGCTCGAAGGATATACGCCGTACATTAATTATGTGGCTAATTCTCTTACCACTGATTGTGATCGTGATAGTTCCCCTGATTTATACGGCGTCCATGGCTTTTACGCCAGAATCGAATCAGTTAAATTTTCCAATTGAGTGGATTCCGCAGCCGCCAACGTTGGAAAATTTCACGCGTATTTTTCAAGATCCGACATTGCCTATCGCACGCTGGTTTATCAACAGCCTTGTCGTTTCAATCATCGGCACAACACTCATCGTTTTCTTTTCCTCGCTCAGCGGCTATGCATTTGCTCGCCTGGAGTTTCCCTTCAAGAATGCCATTTTCTCGGTTCTCATCTTCAGTTTGATGATTCCAGCTGCAATCACCCTGATTCCTGTCTTCTTGCTGCTGCGTGACTTCAAATTATTGAATACATATGCTTCGATTTGGCTGCCCGCTTCGGCATCGGTGTTGGGCATCTTCTTGATGCGCCAACACTTTTACTCGATACCATCTGATATTGAAGATGCCGCTGTTGTGGATGGTGCCGGTCGTTTTCGCATATACTGGCAGATATGTTTACCCATGGTACGCGGATCGATGGTTGCTGTGGCCATTTTCTCGTTCCTGGCGCTGTGGAACGATCTCTTCTGGCCGCTAATTGTGCTCAGCGACCGCGAGATGCTTACACTTCCGGTTGGATTGCTGGTCATCCAGCAGGGCAGTTATGTGCAACGCGGGTTAGCCTTTGCCGGTGCCTTTATTGCCACCGTACCGGCACTTATTTTCTACGCGCTCTTCCAGCGCAAAATCATCGCCGGCGTCACGACAACAGGTATGGCTGGACAATAGCAACACAGCACAAAAAAGCAGCGTCAACGTCTGGATTGGCGCTGTCTGTCATGCCAAGACATAAAAACTGGAGGGACCTTAATGTCAAATTCAATGGCACATATTTTCATAGACACAAACCGCACCGTAGCCCCAATCTCCCCCTTACTCTTTGGCGGTTTTGTGGAGCATATGGGTCGCTGTGTCTACGAAGGAATCTACGATCCGGCATCACCTCTTGCTAATGAGAATGGTTTGCGTACTGATGTCATAGAAGCACTGCGCGAGCAAAATTATTCCATTATTCGCTATCCGGGTGGTAACATGTTAAGCGGTTACAACTGGCTTGATGGCGTAGGACCAAAAACGCAGCGACCGCGACGGCGTGAGTTGGCCTGGCAATCTATTGAAACCAACCAGTTTGGAACAAACGAATTTATGCAATTCTGTAAGGCCATTGATGTTGCGCCTATGTTGGCCGTCAATATGGGCACTGGCACGATTCAATCGGCCGCTGATCTGGTCGAGTACTGCAATGTAGCGGGTGGCACTTACTGGTCAGATCTGCGTACCAACCATGGATTCAGCGAACCGCACAATGTACGCTACTGGTGTGTTGGCAATGAGATGGATGGTCCCTGGCAAATTGG
>JAGRDI010000587.1 GCA_020432765.1 Anaerolineales bacterium
AGCCGACAATTAAGTCAAAAGCATCTGCGATGTCGGCAACGGCCGTTTGCAGACCATCCGTCGCATTGCTGATAATCGCAGTTTTGTAATGGGGGCGTAGACTGCGAATGTATTCCACAAGTGTGCTATCGAGCACGTCTCCGCCGAAGAAACCGGCCCGAAAAGCGTCAAGCTGATTGCCAAGGTCAAGACGTTCGCCGACCCAGGCCCATAATTCTGCATCACTAAGCGCACCTTCTTGTGCTTTTTTGCCCATTGCACTGTTAAAGACAATTTCTTCAGATTCCCAGTCAGCTAAGCCTAATTTGCGTTCCCAACTGCGGCGGCTGCTGTCATCTTCTGTGCGAATTAATACGCCACCGACATCGAATATCACTGCTTTTATCATTTCAAAATCTCGTAATTTTTAGTTCTGTGTATTAGCATTTCCGCTTGTCAGCAATTCAGCTAATCAGCTTTTGGACTGACGGCTGACCTGCTCTGCTGGTAAGCTGAGCTCTTGTGAAAATAAAAAAAGGACGTGGGTGGATGCCCACGTCCTTTAATCAGGAGTTATTGTTACGCTAAACAGGCAACAAAAAAGCCGTAGGCATCTGGTGGTATGCGCTACGGCCGCTGCTTGTAAATGTTATGTCAAGCTATCCGGCGGCAGGCGCACTCCGACCTTGGAAAACAACACTGGTTCCAAATACGGAAAAACGAATCATAAAGTCATTCATCAATTGTTACTCTCCTTGGTTTGTGATAGTCGCATTGCTGCGCCGCAAACACTTTAGCACAAACGGGTGGGATTCGTCAAGAGGCAAAAAAAGATCAAAATACACACTTGTCAAATATCGTTCTTCTTGCGCCCCATGTATCTGCATAGCCCACATGATTGATCCAGCCTTGAACGGATGCATCGAGTTCTTGGAAAGTTAGCGTGTGTTCCTGGTACGCTGCCACCTTTTGCTTCAACATTCGTCGAAAATTTATCAGATTTCGTGGTTTTAACAGTCGGTGTGTTGCATATACTCGAAAACCAAGCCACGGAATACCGCCCTTTGCGGATACAACTTGCGCATTTGAGCGATGCAATGTCAACCGCAATTTTCTCAAACACGCCTTGATTCTGGGAAGCCAATCCCACAACTGCTGCTTACTATTTGAAAACAGCGCGAAATCGTCCACATATCTGAGATATGCACTGCATCCTAATTCGCGTGTTACAAACCAGTCTAAAGGGTTCAGATAGCAGTTGCTCCAAAATTGGCTGGTTAAATTGCCTATTGGTAAACCGCGTGGACGCAAACGAGCCAGTAGATTATCGCCTGGAAAATAGACCATCTCATATTCATCTGCCAGAACACCTGCGCCGCTGTGCAAAATCAGGCTAATCAGACGGCGTACTTGTGGTTCGACGATGACGCCAAACAAATTGTCTTTTAGGATGGCATGATCAATCGATGGGAAGTGGCGCAGGATGTCGAGGCGCAGTGCATAACGATAATGGCGTACATACGTTTGCATTTGGTCAACGGCACGATGCGTGCCTTTGCCGACTCTGTTGGCATAACTATGCGCATGAAAGCGGGTCTCAAAGAGCGGCTCGATTAGATTGCAAA
>JAGRDI010000588.1 GCA_020432765.1 Anaerolineales bacterium
AGCCGACAATTAAGTCAAAAGCATCGGCGATGTTGGCAACGGCCGTTTGTAGGCTATCCGTTGCATTGCTGATAATTGCAGTTTTGTATGTGGGACGTAGGCTGCGAATGTATTCCATGAGCGTACTGTCGAGCACATCTCCACCGAAGAAATCAGCCCGAAAAGCATCGAGTTGGTTGCCAAGGTCAAGCCGTTCGCCAACCCAGATCCATAATTCTGCATCACTAATTGCACCTTCTTGTGCTTTTTTGCCCATTGCGCTGTTAAAGACAATTTCTTCAGATTCCCAATCGGCCAAGCCTAATTTACGTTCCCAACTGCGGCGGCGGCCATAATCTTCTGTGCGAATCAATACGCCACCGACATCAAATATCACTGCTTTTATCATGTTATCTCTTTTAGCATTTCAGCTTTTTGCAGATTGCTGAATTGCTGACCAGCTTTGGATTTAGTAAAACAAAAAGGACGTGGATTGATACCCACGTCCTTTTCAAGAGTCATTGTTACGCTGAACAGGCAACAAAAAAGCCGTAGGCATCTGGTGGTATGCGCTACGGCCGCTGCTTGCAATATGTTATGTCAAGCTATCTGGCAGCAGGCGCACTCCAACCATGGGAATCAACACCGGTTCCGAATGCGGAAAATTGAATCGTTAATTTATTCATCAGTTGTTACTCTCCTTGGTTCGTGATAGTCGCATTGCTGCGCCGCGCACACTTTAGCACAAACGGGTGGGATTCGTCAAGAGGCAAAAAAAGATCAAAATACACACTTGTCAAATATCGTTCTTCTTGCGCCCCATGTATCTGCATAGCCCACATGATTGATCCAGCCTTGAATGGATGCATCGAGTTCTTGGAAAGTTAGCGTGTGTTCCTGGTACGCTGCCACCTTTTGCTTCAACATTCGTCGAAAATTTATCAGATTGCGTTGTTTTAATAGTCTATGGGTCGCATATACACGAAAGCCAAGCCACGGAATACCGCCCTTTGTGGATACAACTTGCGCATTTGAGCGATGCAATGTCAACCGCAATTTTCTCAAATACGCCTTGATTCTGGGAAGCCAATCCCACAACTGCTGCTTACTATTTGAAAACAGCGCGAAATCGTCCACATATCTGAGATATGCACTGCATCCTAATTCGCGTGTTACAAACCAGTCTAAAGGGTTCAGATAGCAGTTGCTCCAAAATTGGCTGGTTAAATTGCCTATTGGTAAACCGCGTGGACGCAAACGCGCCAGTAGATTATCGCCTGGAAAATAGACCATCTCATATTCATCTGCCAGAACACCTGCGCCGCTGTGCAAAATCAGGTTGATCAGACGGCGCACTTGCGGATCGGCGATGACGCCAAACAAATTGTCTTTGAGGATGGCATGATCAATCGATGGGAAGTGGCGCACGATGTCGAGGCGCAGTGCATAACGATAATGGCGTACATAGGTTTGCATTTGGTCAACGGCACGATGCGTGCCTTTGCCGACTCTGTTGGCATAACTATGCGGATGAAAGCGGGTCTCGAAGAGCGGCTCGATTAGATTGCAAA
>JAGRDI010000589.1 GCA_020432765.1 Anaerolineales bacterium
TTTTCCTATCCTATGGAGTACTTCTAGCTCATTTTCAACTTGCGTCACCATTTCAACTGAAAGGCAGGATTGGTTTTGGCAAACGGATGTTCAACTTCTTTCTTGTAGCTAATTCACCCGCAGGAGATTGAATCATCGAAGATGTGTAAATAAACCTCTCAGCATTATGGGTCACACGCAAAGTCTGCGGTATTTGTATACACTGTGAGACACCCTGTTTGGGGGGTCTCACAGTGTCAATCGATTCTAAATTGGTTTGGACTTAGCTGTTATTCTGTGGAGAGAATGTGGAGTTTGGCGTGTGGAATGGTCTCGAAGGAACCCACATGGAATTTCACAGAGAAACCATTGTCTAAAACTGGATAATCTGCCATCTGTTTTTTGGTTTCGATGATGGCGAATTCAACCAGATCGATAAAACGCTCGCGCTCTCTTTTTCTCATCTCCTCAGTACCATACTTAAATTCATACGGAACGGCCAGCCAATGTACGGCCGCTTCCGGTTCCGCACATTCGATCAACGCAAATCTTCTTTCATCATCTTTGACAATAACAGTACCGGGCTCTTCCCCGCTAATAATTGCCGCAAATGGACTTTTTTCTGCAGACATTGTTTTATCTCCCTTCTAACAATTTTTGCTTAACTGTGAAAAATATAACAAACGCTATTGTAACATTTTCGGGTATAGTTCTGCAATTCATAGTGACGAATCTAATTGGATTTCCTATAATAGCAAATATGTTCCCCTTTTGACCTGTATCCAAGGCAAGGAGTGTGACTGTTACTACAGTGCAGAGTGATGGGTATTTTATAATGATATGCGTTTAAAAATGACTTTAGTAGGAGAATTTCATGAAGTTTTTAGGTACTAGTTTTAGGTTACATAACAAACGTTTAATTTTGTTTATAGCTTTTGTATTTGCTGCGTTATTATTCGTTGCCTGTGGTGGAGGAGCCGATACTCCCGCAGAACCAGAACAATCAAATGAAGGATCATCTGAGACCGAAGCAGACACATCAGAAACCGCAGAAGTAACCGGCCAAAAAGGCACATTAAGAGTGGCGATGCAGCCCATCGTCAATATTGATCCCATTGCGATTTCTTCCGATAGTGAGGTTCTAGTTGCTAATCATGTCTACGATTACCTGATAGACATTGATCCGCAGTCGAATATTATTCCGCGTTTGGCGACTGAATACAGCGTTACTAATGAGGGTTTGACGTATACATTTACATTAGCCGAAGGTGTCAAATGGCATGATGGCTCAGACTTCACTGCCCAAGATGTTGTGTGGACGTTTGAACGCTTGCGCGACACGCCAGAAACACCCACTGCGGATTTGTATGCTAATATCGAAAGCATCGAAGCGACCAGCGACAATGAAGTTGTGTTTACTTTGGCAGGGAAAAACGCATTTTTTCTCTATGATTTGAGTGATAACCATGCTTTGATCCTCAAAGCAGGCACGGAAGATGCCGACACGAATTTCAACGGCACTGGCCCTTTCAAAGTGGAAAATTACAGTCCGGAAGATCGCATCCAATTGGTTGCGAATCCTGATTATTTCATCGAAGGCCAGCCCAAACTGGCTGGTGTAGATGTAATTTTCTTCAATGATGATGCTGCAGCTATTGATGCACTGCGTGGCGGGCAAATTGACCTGGCGATGCGTATGTCGACGGCTTTGTTTGAGACCTTACAAGCAGAACCGGGTATTAATACGTTAGATATTCCCACCAATGGATATGATGTGATACGCTTGCGTTCTGACCGCGAGCCTGGCAATGATCCGCGTGTGATGCAGGCTTTGAAGTTGGCAACAGACCGTGAAGCGATCTTTAATGTTGTGCAGGGCGGATACGGTGCCATCGGTAATGATACGCCAATTGGCCCATTGTATGATGCGTATTACAATGCTGAAGTGACACCACCTGCACGCGATGTGGAACAAGCCAAAGCGTTATTGGCTGATGCTGGTTATGCAGAGGGGCTGGAATTGACTTTGCATACACCTGACAGTGGTGGACGGCCGGATTTGGCTGCTGTACTCAAGGAGCAGTGGGCTGAGGCGGGTGTCGATGTTGAGATCAGCGTCGAACCAGAAAGCGTTTATTATGGCGATGATGGTTGGTTAGAAGTTGACCTGGGCATTACCGGATGGGGATCACGGCCGTATCCACAATTTTACTTAGATACCAGCTTGGTCACTGATGCTAAATGGAATGAATCCCATTTCTCAGATGCTGAATTTGACGAATTGGCAGCAATCACGGGCACAACGGTAGACGATTCTGAGCGTGTCAAAGCATATCATCAAATACAAACCATCTTAAATGAGCGCGGCCCGATTATCGTACCTTACTTTTTTGCCCAATTTGGCGCGATAAGTGACCAGTTCGATAACTTTGAATTGAAGGCTTTCGCCGGTCGTACTGACTTCCGTGATGTTGAGTATACAGGCGAATAAGAAATAAGCAGCAAGGAGTAAGGAGGAGGTGCTTCTTACTCCCTACTTCTTACTCCCTACATCCATGACATCTGCACCGATGACGACACCACATGCCACACGGCGACAACGTTTCTTGGGAGGGCTGCGCCATCTTTATAGCAAACCGATTACTGCATTAGGAACAACCATTTTTCTGTTTTTTTTGTTTCTATCATTATTTGGATCCTTCATTGCACCCTATGGCGAAAATGAACAAATTTATACAGATGCGCGTCAGCCTCCATCAACTGAACATTGGTTTGGTACGGATAATCTCGGACGTGATGTGTACAGCCGGGTTGTATTAGGCACACGCGCTGTGTTATTACAAGCTGGTGTAGGCACGATCTTGGCTGTGATCAGCGGCACTGTTTTTGGTCTGATTAGCGGTTATCGTGGTGGTTGGTTTGATGAAGTGATTATGCGCTTTTTTGACAGTTTGCTGGCACTGCCGGCATTACTATTGGCGCTGCTGCTGTTAGGGACAGTCGGCCGTTCCAGTAACAGTATTTTGGTTGTGATTGTAGTTGTCTATACGCCGATTGTGGCGCGGGTGGCACGCAGTGTGGTTTTATCTGTGCGCACAAAAGGTTTTGTTGAAGCTGCGCAGTTGCAAGGCGAATCGACCAGCCATATCTTATTCCGTGAAATTTTACCTTCGGTTTTACCCGCGTTGACAGTTGAAGGTGCATTACGCTTTTCATACGCGATTTTTTTGGTGGCTTCTTTGGGCTTTCTAGGGGTCGGTGTGCAGCCACCAAGCCCGAATTGGGGGTTGATGGTTAGCGAGGCACGGCCGTATGTGACTCAAATTCCCTGGGCGTTGGCTTTCCCGGCGGCGGCGATTGCCATATTGGTAATTGGTGTTAATTTGATGGCTGATGGGTTAAAACGGATTTTGCAAGCCAGCGGTTAAAAACCGTGCCAACAATTGCAAGGTCAACCTTTGTCGACTAACAACCAGACCAGGTAGGGGTCTTTGTAATTATAGCTGCGGTTTTATCCGCCGGAGTTATTAAAAAACTTTATGACTTCAGTGTTAAGTATAAATGACCTGACAATTGCGTATAAGCAAGATAAGGAAACCTTGATTGCAGTGCGCGATTTTTCGCTCAATATTCAAGCTGGTCAAACGTATGGGTTGGTGGGTGAAAGTGGATCGGGTAAAACAACGATTGCGCTGGCAGTGATGCGTTATCTGGGTCAAAATGGTTTGGTGCAGGCGGGTAAGATTGTGTTTAACGGCCGTAACCTGCTTGACCTCTCTGCAGCTGATCTGCGCCAGGTTTGGGGATGTGACCTCAACTTAGTGCCCCAAGACCCCTTGTCATCTTTAAACCCCTCGATGCGGGTCGGTGCGCAAATCGCTGAAATATTGCAGCAGCACAGCGAGCTAAACAATCACGCCGCCCAAGAACGGGCAATTGAACTGCTGGCGATGGTGCGCGTGCCGGATCCTAAGCGAGTAGCTGCCAGTTTCCCGCATCAAAT
>JAGRDI010000590.1 GCA_020432765.1 Anaerolineales bacterium
GGATCAAGATAAGCATAAAATAAATCGGCGAACAGGTTCGCTAACGCAAAACCCAAAACCGTCACCATCGTAACTGCCTGCAATAAAGGCAAATCGCGCCGATCGATGGCAAATACCAACAAACGACCCAATCCTGGATAGTTAAACACATTTTCAATCACAATCAAGCCGCTAATCAACCAACCAAAGCTAATTGCGATCACAGTTATAGTCGGCATAAGTGCATTACGCAAAACATGTTTAGAGATGACAGAGTGGTAGGGAATCCCTTTGAGTGTCGCTGTACGTACATACGGCTTACGCAGTTCTTCAACCACTCCAGCGCGAGTTAAACGGGCAATATAAGCCAACAACACCAAAGTCGCTGTCATTGCTGGCAAAATCAACATAGGCAGCGCTTCGAGGAAGGTTGAATCAGGGGGAATAGATGAGTTGGCCGGAAACCAACCCAAACGCCGCGCAAAAATTTCGATCAGTACCAACCCAGTCACAAATTCGGGCAAACCCACCACAGACAATGAACCAATACTGATGAGGTTATCGGCGGTTTTGTTTTCTTTTAGACCGGCGATCACACCTAAAAACACAGATAAAGGCACACCGATGAACATGGTAACGGCCGTTAACATCAACGTATTGCGCAAGCGCCCCATCACCAACGGGAAAATATCTTGGCGCGTACTTAAGGACACACCCCAATCGCCGGTCACAAAATCGCCCAACCAACGACCATATTGCACAGGCAGCGGATCATTTAAACCAAACTCTTCACGAAATGCCTCCAACTGCGCCTCTCCAGCTTCACGCCCCAATACGACACGCGCCACATCTCCCGGTAATAACTGCGTAATTGAAAATACAATCATGGAAGTAATCAATAAGGTAATCGCCATAAAGCCTACCCGACGAATGATATAGCCTGTCATACCTTACCCTCTTCTTGAACTTGACTTGTTTCCAGGTCAGCCAAAGGTATATGGCAAAAAATACGTTTGCCTGTTTGGGTCGTTTGCCAGGGTGGCGTTTTGGTTTGGCAAATAGTGCCCAGGTAACGAGGGCAACGTGGATGAAAGGGACAGCCGCTGGACAAATTTATCTGACTAGCCACATCACCATCCAGGCGAATATTTTTTTGTTCCGCAGCTGGATCGAGTTTGGGGATTGCAGAAAGCAATGCTTCTGTATATGGATGAAACGGCGGTTGGAACAAAACATCCGCTGCCCCAATTTCCATCAAATGACCAACATACATAACCGCAATTTGATCGGCTAAATAGCCGACAACAGCCAAATCATGCGAAATAAATATCAATGAATTCTGGTGCTCGGCTTGCAAATCATGCAGCAAATTTAGGATCGAAGCTTGCACCGAAACATCGAGTGCCGAAACGGCTTCATCTGCCAGCAATAAATCAGGATTGGTAGCAAATGCACGCGCAATGGCAACACGTTGTTTTTCCCCACCACTCAACTGATTTGGAAGTCTTTGTGCGTAATCTACCGGCAGGCTGACAGCCGCCAACAATTTGGGCACTTCGGTATCAGCTTCAGCGCGACTTTTACCTGCTAAGGTCATAAACGGCCGTCTTAAAGTCTCGCCAATGGTTAAATATGGATTAAGTGCTTCTTCGGGGTTTTGAAAAACGTATTGCAACCTGCGGCGTATGGTTAACGGCCGTTGCTTCAAGCCGGGCGGCAAATTTACACCTAACAAATCAACCTCGCCGCCTGTGCGTGTTGCCAGTCCAATCACTGCACGCGCCAGGGTCGTTTTGCCACTACCACTCTCGCCGACAATGCCTAATGTCTGTCCACGTTCCAAACTTAGATTGACCCCATCGACAGCTTTTACCTGGGCAGCCGGTCGTCGTCGGACAGCATCAGTCACAGAACGGTACAGATTAAAATAAACCCGTAACTCTTTAAGAGTTAAGACGGGTTCTTGAATGAATGTGGCTGTGGTGGCAGTTGCGGCCGTTTCATTACCCAAAACTGTAATCTCACCAGCCGCAATCTCCTGCCAACGAAAACAACGCACACATTGCCTGTCACCTGTTTTTTCGAGCAACGGCCGTTGGGTAAAACATTTATCAATTGCTACACGACAACGTGGTGCAAA
>JAGRDI010000591.1 GCA_020432765.1 Anaerolineales bacterium
GCAGGAAACGCAAAGCTAAATTCAACGGATGTGATCCCAAGATTTATCTCCCTTAGTAAATGGAGCGTGGGCAGCTTGCTCGCGTTCATTGATAGACTGGCAGTCTGCGCTCCATTTTCGTTCATTTGTTGGTGCCGCGCAGCGGCGTGGCGTCTCCTCAGCAAAAATGGTGGGTGGCTTGTTAAACTGTCCAGACAATCCATCTTACAATGTTTACTCAATAATTTTCATAACTCACGATAAATTATTATGCTGATTTTCTCACCTATTTTCAAATGTTATGGCTAAAGCGGCGCAATTTTGGCTAAATCTCAGACGCTGTTGTCCAGAAAAATAAACAAATAACGCTAAAAGATTGAAAAATAAAAACTTATTGCTTATAATTGGTTTATAATATATTATTCCAAGCCGTTGAAGAGTTCAGAAATGGAAAACTAATTAGATGAAATTGATCGCACCTTGCTCAATTATTTGCTGCGTGTGATTTTGCGTAATCGACGACATTTGGAGGAGTTTTTGCGGGAAAGGCTGACATGGACAAAATTCGTAACAGCGTCGTATTGAGTGAGATTAAACGCACAACGGCCGTTCCTGTTTTTGATGACCTGAATAGTCCCACGGAGATTCACTGATGTTTTTAGATGCCCTCACCCCTGTGCAAGAGATTAAATTGGCACATTGGACGCAAACAATGCGCCGCTCGATGCTGCGGCAAATGATCGCGGTTGTCTCACGCCCTGGCATTTTATCCTTTGCTGGTGGCCTGCCTGCACCCGAACTGTTCCCTGCTGCCGATTATGCCGGCGCGACTTCACATGTATTGGCAACCGATGCCAAAGCTTTGCAATATGGACCGCCTTTCCAGCCCTTAAAAGCGCACATTGTAAAATTGATGGCGCAGCGTGGGGTTACTTGTACAGAAGAAGAAGTTTTTTTGACAACCGGTGCGCAGCAAGGGCTGGATGTGTTGACACGTTTGTTATTGAATCCTGGTGATGACATCATTTTAGAGGAGTTGGTTTATACCGGTGTGCAGCAATGTGTTGCGCCTTACCAACCACAGATTTTGCCGGTTTCGACTGATTTAGCTTTGGGGATTGATGTGGAACAAATCGCCGCGTATTTGGCTGCTGGTGCCAGACCTGCCTTTATCTATCTTGTTCCAGATGCCCATAATCCGCTTGGCGTGAGCATCAGCCGTGAGCGCCGCGGGCAGTTGGTGGATTTGGCCTTGCGCTATAATGTGCCCCTCATTGAAGATGATCCTTATGGCTTTTTGCATTATTGTGATGTTATGGAAGCTCCGATGCGTTCTTTGAATGCTTCGCATGTTTTTTACTTGGGATCGTTTTCTAAAATTTTAGCGCCTGCTTTGCGCCTGGGCTGGATGATTGCTCCCGCAGAATTGGTATCCAAATTGACAGTAGCCAAGGAAGCCAGCGATTTGGAATCATCAGCTTTGACACAACGTGCTGTGGCGGCTTATCTTGATGCAGGTCATTTACCTGCCCATATCGAAAAATTGCGCTCAGAATACGGCCGTCGCTGTGCTGCGATGCTAAATGCGCTAGAGTATTTCTTCCCGGCTGAAGCACGTTGGACAAAACCGACTGGCGGCATGTTTATTTGGGTTGAACTGCCTGGGAGTATTGATACGGTTGATTTGTTAGAAACGGCCGTTACTCAAGAAAAGGTTGCCTTCATCCCCGGCTCTGCCTTTGCTGTTCCTGGTCATCAGGTGACTAACTGTTTACGGCTCAATTTCTCTAACACGACAGTTGAGCAAATCGAAGATGGTATCCAGCGGTTGGGGGTGGTTATCAAACAATATGTATATTAGGGTTTTGCCACGGATGATCACAAATTCACACGGATTAAATCTTTCAATTAGTTGAAATCCGTGACAAAAATAGGGTGAACATGATGAAAGATTTCCCTTCGGTTCCTTATGACACTTACCAAGAATATTCAATCGCCGACATGCAAAAACGGGCTGATGATTTTTATGCTGATATGCTGCGCCGCCGCACCGTGCGTGAATATTCTGACCGGCCTGTCCCGCGTGAAATCATTGAAAAATGTATTTTGGCAGCAGGCACAGCACCCAATGGCGCTAATTTACAGCCCTGGCATTTTGTCGTTGTCTCTGATCCAGCGATCAAGCGCCAGATACGTGTTGAGGCGGAAAAGGAAGAAGCGGTTTTTTACAACGGCCGTGCCCCCGAAGAATGGCTCGATGCCTTGACCCCTTTGGGAACCGATGCAGCTAAACCGTTTTTAGAAACAGCTCCCTACCTCATCGCTATTTTTGCGCAATCGTATGGGCTGCTGCCCGATGGCCGTAAAGTCAAACATTATTATGTACAAGAGTCTGTTGGTATTGCGACTGGCATGTTAATAACGGCCGTTCACAATGCAGGTTTGGCTTCACTCACGCATACACCCAGCCCCATGGGATTCCTGAATACGATTTTGAAACGGCCGTCGCACGAACGGCCGTTTTTATTGCTTGTCGTCGGTTATCCCTCCGATGAAGCCAAAATACCCATCCACGCAATGCAGAAAAAATCATTAGATGAAATTGCTACTTTTTTGTAGCATAAGGAGGATAAAACATGTCAGAAGATTTTTTGCCGATCAAAGGCACCGATCATATTGAGTTTTATGTAGGCAACGCCAAACAAGCTGCCCACTTTTACCGTACTGGATTTGGCTTCACACTCGTCGCCTACAGTGGTTTAGAAACGGGTAATCGTGAAACTGCTACGTATGTTCTGGAACAGGGCAGCATTCGGTTGTTATTAACCACCGCTCTCGGCCCAGACCATCATGTAGCGCGTCATGCCCATCTACATGGTGATGGCGTCGGTGTGATTGCCATGGAAGTTCCCGATGCAACTAAATCCTATTTTGAATCTACTCACCGTGGTGCAACGGGAGCCATCCAACCAACTGAAGAATCTGATGAAAATGGTACCTATCGTTATTCGGCGATTCGTTGTTATGGCGACACATTAATCAAATTTGTTGATCGCTCCGACTATAACGGGCCCTTTGCACCCGGTTTTGAAGCTCGCAATAATGGCACTGGTATGAACGGCAATGCGCGTGATCGCTACAAAGGATTTGGTTTGATGCATGTGGATCACATTGTCGGTAATGTTGAGTTAGGTGCCATGAACCGCTGGGTTGATTTTTTTGCCCAAACCATGGGTTTTTCCCAACTTCTGCATTTTGATGACAAAGATATTTCCACAGAATATTCAGCTTTGATGTCGAAAGTCATGCAAAATGGCAACGGCAAAATTAAATTCCCCATCAACGAACCCGCCGAAGGCAAACGCAAATCTCAAATTCAAGAATACCTTGATTTTTATATGGGGCCGGGCGCACAACATCTGGCATGCTCAACCAGTGATATTGTGGCAACCGTTACCCAATTACGTGATAGCGGGATTGAATTCCTGCGTGTTCCCCAAACCTATTACGATATGTTGGAGGAACGGGTCGGTAAAATCAACGAACCCATTGATGTTTTAGCTGATTTGGGTATTTTGGTTGACCGTGACGAAGAGGGCTATTTGCTGCAAATCTTTTCTAAACCAGTCGAAGATCGACCTACCGTGTTTTATGAAATTATCGAACGGCATGGCTCACGCGGCTTCGGCAAGGGTAACTTTCAGGCATTATTTGAATCATTGGAACGCGAACAAGCACTGCGCGGTAATTTATAACTGGAGTCTGGCGAATTCTAGACATGTCAGGTTTCTACCACGAGTAGAGTATAAACAAATTGATCATAAAACCTGACATGTGTCCTCTGGTAAAATAAAAACGCCAGTGTCCAGTTTATAAATCGTCTGGGCAATTTGCAAAATTGCCCTACCGAGGAGGTTTTCATGACTTACTATTACAAACTTGGCAATATCTCCCATAAACGGCATACACAGTTCCGGCAGTCAGATGGCTCACTTTACCACGAAGAGGTGATGGGCATACATGGCTTTGCTGGCATTCAATCGATCTTATACCATCTATATCCGCCAACAGCAATTCGGCATGTTGAAGCTGTTGTAGATGCCAGGATTGATTATGAAGAGACCAGCAGCTTGCGTCCGCGTCATTTACGGTCTGCACCTATTCCTGAGGGGGGCAATGCGATAGACGGCCGTATTCCGCTCATGGGCAATAATGATGTGGTTCTGCATGTCGGCCGTCCCACTGAAGCGATGGATTATTGGTACAAATTCGCCCATGGCGATGACATTATTTTTGTGCATGAAGGCACAGGAACACT
>JAGRDI010000592.1 GCA_020432765.1 Anaerolineales bacterium
GGTTTTATGACCAATTTGCTCACATTCCACTCGAGGGAGAAACCTGACAAGTCTAGAATTCGCCAGATTCCAGAATCAAGGAAGGAAACCGCAAATTATTTGTCCAACCAATTCTTGCAGCAACAAAAGCAGCCACGTTATGCGGAAGGATGGTGCAATGATGGTTGTGGCACAGTTTGACCACGATTGAGCGTGCGCCACCCCCAAGTAATAGCGACAAGTAATGCTGTTATTGCCAACAGGATGAAGTTAACCCAGCGCCCGATTTCGGTACCAAAATAGGGTGGCAGCAAGGCGGCTGATGTGTTGCCGATGGTGTGAAAGAGGATAGCCACCAAGAGGGTGCCGCGTGTATTGTTGTAAAGCCAGGTGTAGAAGATGGCCAGCAGCATTTGTTGTAACACAAATTCCCATATCGGGATCGCCGCTTGTGCCTGAACTGAGGTATCAATGAAAAATAGAGGCAGATGCCATAATCCCCAAAAGAATCCGAGAACGAGACTCGCTGCTATCGCGTTTTGACCTGTTTGTAACCGGTCGAGTGCATAACCGCGCCAGCCAAATTCTTCTAAGCCGCCGCCAAATAATAGAATGAAAACGGCCGTTCCTATTGCCGTAAGCAAGGTTGGCGGTGTCCATACGGCCGTTTCTATACCCATCAACATCAAGATACCTGTTGTAAGCAATCCGATTACCGGGAACAACAATAATGTTGGAATCCACCAACGTTTTTTAAAGCCGGTCTCAATTGCGCGTCGCAATAACCGCCTCATCCCAGCGCGTCCAGATTCGCGCCCCACAAGGATAAAGGCAGCGATGGTTGGCCCCAGTACGGCAAACATGCCGGCTAAACCAACGATTTCGGGTAAGTTTGCCAAGCCATTTGAGCGTAAGACGCTTGGCAACCATAACAGCCACGATATCGCATACGTGAGGGCAAAGAAAACCCAAGTTTTTCGTAACATACTTTTTAACTCCATGCGTCAATTGAAGGTTGATGACGCTGTTCATTCTGGACGTGAATCAATGCCTTTTTTACATTATCGGTGATGGTGAATTGATTGTAAAGTCGTATCGAATAAATTTTGACGATTGAAAAGACGATCGCGCAATATTCGGGTCGAAAAAGCATCGCAATCGGCCTATACTTACGTGATGAACACACGCAATATATTCTACTTGCTCGTTTTGGCTGCCTTATGGGGGCCTTCTTTTCTTTTTATGCGCGTTGCAGTGGTTGATATCCCTCCATTAACAATCGTTTTAGGGCGTGTGGGTATCGGCGCTTTGTTAGTCCTGGTTGCACTGCGCCAGCGTGGTGGACATTTGCCGCGTTCACGCACCATTTGGCTGCATCTTGCTTTTCTTGGATTTATGCAAAATGCTCTGCCGTTTTTGTTATTTGCCTGGGGAGAGCAGTACATCGAAAGCGCATTGGCTTCCATATTGAACGGTACCACACCGATATTTACCATTTTGTTGGCTCATTTTCTGGTGGAAGCAGATCGGTTGACTGGTGCCAAAATTGTGGGCGTTTTGCTTGGTTTTGCGGGTCTGGCTTTGTTAATTGCGCCTGCATTGGTTGGCGGTTTGCAAGCCACGACTTGGGGCATGCTGGCGTTGGTGGCCGCCTCAATTTGTTATGCAATTGCGATTGTTTATGCACGTAATCATGCGCGTGGGTTGCCGCCGTTGGTAGGGCCGGCGGGGCAGCTGCTGATGGCAACCATTTATATGCTGCCGTTGGCTGTGTTCATTGACAAGCCATGGAGATTGGCCATACCGGCCACACTGTCAATGCTTTCGGTCGTGGCTTTGGGTGTGTTTGGTACAGGATTGGCCTTTATCATCTATTATCGGTTTATGGAAACGGCCGAACCCAGTATTGTTTCTATGGTCACTTATGTTGTGCCTGTGTTTGGCGTAATTTTAGGTGTCTTGGTACTGGGTGAACAGTTGACCTGGAATGCCTTGGCCGGCTTTGGTTTGATTTTGCTGGGGGTGATGATCGTCAATGGTTTATTTGCAAATTCGGCTGCTGCCAGGCGTATCAACGTCTAGAATTTATGGTATGATCTTCGGGGTAACAACGGCCGTTTCTTGTCTGGCATAATGATTTATCTTGGCATTGCTGTGTTGGAATCTGGTCTAGCAAACCAAATGACAAATATTGTGGCGACCAGGAATGCAATCCCCAGTATGGCCGTTATGAGTGGCAGTAACCATACTAACCTTGTACTCTGATTGGAGTCGATACGGGTGTTTTCGAGGCGTTCACCGTCATATAAAATAGTGACTATTTCACCATATTCATATTGGGGTGCTGAGCTGCCCGTAGTGAGCTGAACTGTTTGTTGGCTGCCATCAGCTAGTTCAAATACAACGACTGGATAATAAAACAGGACATCATCTTGACCTGTGCGTGTGATCAAATCAACCACCTGGCCAGTGGTGCTTACCTCTCGCGAAAGCCTGCGTTTGATGCTGATTGTGGAGATGATGCTAATGGTGAAAGCGAGTAAAACAACTGCCAAAAATATTCCAGCGATAATCTTGTAGACATGGGCGGTTTCGCTGCCCAATTGCTGGAACTCTTTGTCGAATTCCTTCTCAAAATCCGCTCCAAATTCAGCCTCAACTGTTTCCTGGAAATGTTTATCAATGAGACTGCTTACAGCGGCCCGATCTTTTGGATCCGGAATATCGTCTGGATTATCATAAGAATTTCCATCAATTTCGATGGAGACTATTTCATCATTTTCCCAGTTAATTGAATATCGTTTCATCTTGCAGTAGATATTAGGCGATTAAAGTTGGGGCAGCCAATTCATATACACTTTGGGCAAAAATTTGCAGGCGTTTGGCCGAATTTTGGTCATTACTCAATGTGTCATAAGGTAATTTAGCACCTTGCCAGCCTTTTGTGTGCCAATAAGCGCCATCGGGCAGGATGGCATCTAGCAATTTGTCCTCAAATGGCCATGGGTTGGAGTAAAAGTAGGGTTCATCACCGGGATAAAAACCCAGGTTGAGTTGCGCGGGAAACTCTTGCAATTCTCCATTCTCTGCATGCGATTCTACGCGTGTGCCAAACCATTCAAAAGAGAGGTCAAAGCCGTGGGGCCAAAGTTGGATAGGACCTAATTGACCTGTCAATGTGGCGCGATGGGCACTGAAAATCTGATGGACTTGGGTGAGGGCTGTGAAGAAGTTGGCGGCTTGCTCTGGATCGTAGGTGCGTGGTTCGTCATCCTCAAATTTTGCACGTGCATAATCGGCAGAGAGACCTAAATCGGCAACGGCCGTTAACACCTGATCCCCAAATTCGGTTCCGGTCAACCCTGCTTGCATACGAATGGTAAACGTACCGCCATAACTGGTTTGCAGGCGCACGACATGCTGCGTTAAATCCATTTCCAGCCAGCCTGTTTCCCCATTCGGTAGGTTAAAAACGGCCGTTTTTAATCCAGTAGAAGTGAGCCGTAAACTAACATGCCACCATTTATTATGCGGCGTGGCGTGCGCTCGCGGAACAACACCGATTGCGTTGGCATATAAATGTAATGTTTTGCGGGTTGGTTCAAAACCTGTGAGCGAGGAGAAAAGTGACATTTTACCTCCAAAGTAATTTTGATATTATGCTTAACCTAGAATGTTAGCAGCTCTCGCGGATTTTAAATACAAAAACCTGCCCACAGCTTAGAAATTTGCCGGGAGCAGGTTTCTTTTGTTATACTGAAAATTTAATTGACGGTTTGATATTTGCTAAAATGAAGCCGCTAACACAAGAAAACAAAATTCTCCTCTTCAGGGAAGAGTAATTACATCAGGCCTAATAAGCCTAACAGCCAGTTGATGAGCCAGGCAACGACGGCAATAGCGATTGCAGCGATAATCGCGCCACCGAAACCGTTTACCTTAAGGCCGGGCACAAATTTGTCGGAAATGAGGAGAACCACAGCAGCGACGATCAATAATACGATTGTACCAATGATGCCACTCCCCATGGAGAGACCTAATACACCGACGAGCAGCCAGTTTACGACGGCCGCAACAATTGCAATCACGATGGCAGCAATAATCGCACCACCAAAGCCGCTTACCTCAAGACCGAGACCCAGCTTGCCAACAATGAAAATCACCAATGCTGAAATCAGCAAAGCAACAATAAGTCCAATAATATCCATAACAAGTTCCTCCTTGCTTAAAAAACCTTATAAAAAATATTAAAACAAATCGTCATTAAATTTCAAAGGCTTAAACCCTGGAAACGTGTAGGAGTTACGGCCGTTTTATTGACTTATTGGTTCAGCCACAAACAGCGTGTTCAGGCAGCTGGTCGCGAGCGATGAATCAAAACTGCTACTCGGCGGCAGAAATATTTTCGATGATGATCGGGTACACAATGCCTGGATTGCCGTCTCCGCAGGTTGGTGAAATCAAATCATGTGGTAGACCTATAAAGTATATCGATTTGGTAAATCGCGCTCCAGGTTTCATTTAT
>JAGRDI010000593.1 GCA_020432765.1 Anaerolineales bacterium
GAAAAATGGGCACGATCATTTATTTGTTGCACGATCGCTGCCTTGATTCTAACAGTGTTACTGTTAGGGTTGTTTGGTTGGTCACCGGCTGCGGTACATGCAGATGCGCCACCCGCAATGGCGGAACTAGCGCTGCCGGACTCCGCCACGCTTCCTGACAACAACCTGTTACCACTAGCTTTTCAGGAGCCAAATGTCCCAGATCATCCTGCGACAGATTTAGCTTGTGTTTCTTGTCACAGTGATACGACGGCTGAAATCGAATTCCCGTCCGGCGAGACTTTGCCAGTGCAGGTGGATTTGCAATTATTGGCTGCGTCGGCACATGGGTTGCAAGCAGATGATCCGTTGGCATGTACAGATTGTCATCAGACGATAAACGATTATCAATATCCACATACACCAGTCGAAAATGCAGATTTACGCGATTATGAGGTCGAACGCGGCCAACTTTGTGAGAGATGCCACGCACAGCCGCATGTCACCAGCCATCCCGGTCAGGATGCCGCTTTGCCAGTAACCTGCACTGATTGCCATGGTTCGCATGATGTGCATACGGTTGAAGCCTGGGATACAGAGGATGCAGTAGCAGCTTGCGTCAACTGTCATAAACAAGCGGAGGTTGCTTCGGCAGATGCTGAACAACTAATTCCTTTAATACGCAGCGGGTTGTTTGCCGATGAGGCTGACAGTGCCTACTGTTTAGCTTGCCACAGTCAACCGGGTATCACGATGGCTTTCCCCAATGGTGATGAAATATCTATAACGGTTGACGAAGATGCTTTTCACGCATCGGTCCATGGAGAATCCAACTCCTGGGACGCCCTCGTTTGTAATGACTGCCACAAAGATTATATTTTCCCTCACGAAGAACAAACAATTGAAACTGCCCGTGAATTCACCATTATGCAAAATCAGGTGTGTGAAGATTGTCACGAACCTTTTTTTGAAAAAGCGCTGGATAGTGTGCATGGTGCGGCTTTGCTAGAGGGTAATTTAGATGCGGCCGTTTGTACGGATTGTCATGGTGCACATGATACGCCCATACCCAATGAACCGCGTACTGCCATCTCGGAGACGTGTGCTCAATGTCACAGCACAATCTTTGAGGAATATGCTGAAAGTGTGCATGGCGCGGCCTTGATTGAGGATGAAAATGTGGACGTGCCGACTTGTATCGAGTGTCATGGCGTCCACGATATCCATTCTCCCACGACGGCCCTGGCACGGGCGCGTTCGCCAGAGTTGTGTGCCAACTGCCATACCAATGCAGAGATCATGGACAAATATGATATTTCCACACAGGTGTTTGATACGTATGTGTCTGATTTCCACGGCACGACGGTGATGTTGTTTGATTATGAGCATGAGGATGTGCCGCCGAATACGGCCGTTTGTTATGACTGCCATGGTGTCCACAATATTAAATCACCTGATGATCCCCATGCGGATATCAATACCAACCTGGTGGAAGCTTGCCGCCAATGTCACCCTGACGCGAAACCCAACTTTGCCGATTCCTGGTTAGGTCATTACACACCATCACTCGAAAAATTCCCGATTATCTTCCTGGTTGATCTGTTCTACGCTATTGTGATTCCGATAACCCTGGGTTTCTTCTTTTTCATGATAGCGACCGACATTTACCGTCGCATTCGCCAACGGATAAGGAAGAATGAGGCTTAATATGAGTCAAGACAAACAAAAGATGTACCCACGCTTTCGCTTATGGGCACGGATTGAGCATTGGATTTTGTTAATAAGCTTCACGGCGCTGGCGATCACCGGTTTGCCACAGCGTTATTTCGAGTTTCCTTTTGCAGTGAACATGATCGAGGCGATGGGCGGCATTACAACCGTGCGCCTTTTGCATCGTTACGCTGCTGTCATTTTGATACTCGGTTCTTTTTATCATGTGTTCCTGGGCGCTTACCGCTGGTTTGTGAAGGGGGAACGCATTCGTATCATGCTGCGGCCTAAGGACGCTGTGGATATTTATGAAACGGTTAAACATAATTTAGGCTTGCAGGAAGATCCACCTAAAATGACGAAGTTCAATTTTGGCGAAAAAGTTGAATATTGGGCTGTGATATGGGGAACGGCCGTTATGGTGATTACCGGTTTCATGTTGTGGAATCCGATTGCTATTACCACTATCTTCCCCGGCCAATTTATCCCTGCTGCCAAAACAGCGCACAGTGCGGAAGCCTTTCTAGCTGTGGCCTCGATCCTGATCTGGCATTTATACAATGTACTAATCAAATATCGTAACTGGAGCATTTTTACAGGCAATCTGCCGCATGACCAGATGGAAGAAGAACACGCGATTGAACTCGAGCGGCTTGAAGCTGGAGGCGATCCTTACCCCGGCTTGAATTTGCCGGCACAAGGGCTGCGCAAACGTGTTTATTTCTTCGTCGCCATTGGTGCTGCAATAGCCATTCTTATTGGTATGTATTGGCTCTTTACTTTTGAAGAAACTGCTATAACAACGTTACCAGCGGTAACGCGTGAGGTGTTTGTGCCTTTGGTCACACCCACGCCTTAGGGTTTGTCCGTTTTTAACTTTGGATAATTTGTAAACGAGCAAACCTTCGCGGATTC
>JAGRDI010000594.1 GCA_020432765.1 Anaerolineales bacterium
GCCGCCCAACTATTATTAACCTGCACACTTGCGGGATAAAACCCCAAAATTCATCTTATCCGGCAAGAAATGCTGGATAATCCTACAAAATAGGTGAAATCTCTGCAAGAGACGCAGGATAAGATGTAAAAAAGGGGGTTATCCTGAATGCTTGCCGGATAAACCCCGTAACTGGTCAAAAACCGGATTGGCTAAGGATTGCTGCTACCATTACCATTGTCGATTAAACGGCCGTTTCCTAATCACGCACCAATCGAATCTCTAACTGACACCCGACTGCCTCTGCATACTTACGCAATGTGGCAATAGATGGAGAATGCTTTTTACTGCCACCACCCGCTTCTAGTCTGGCGATGGCAGACGTTTTGGTTCCCATGCGGTGGGCCACATCAGCTTGCGTCAATCCAGCTTCTTTTCTGGCGTTGAGCAACTCGTCAAATAGTAAGAATTCAGCTTCAAGGGCATCGTATTCCTGCTGAAAAGCAGGGTCTTGCTGCCAGTCCTTTACCATGTCATTGTGTGATTTCATGTTGCACCTTACCAATTCGCTTTCACATATTTCATTCTTCTTTTTGCGACGTCCAATTCTTTTTTCGGCGTTTTCTGGGTCTTTTTGACAAACGCATGAAGAATGATGATTCTCTGATCGACAATCGTACAGAAAAAAGCACGGCCAATGCCTTCTTTTCCTTTTGCTCGAATTTCAAATAAGCCATTTCCCATACTGCGGGTAAAAGGCATTCCTAGATTGGGGCCAAAGCGTATCATTCGTTCTGTTACTCTAGCGTAATAGGCTCGAATACCAATGGGCCAATCGCTAATCAATTCCTGTACACTTTCGTTGTAATAGAAAATCTCCCAATCCATGCCGGGATATTAACATATTTGTTAATATACGTCTAGTATAAATTTTGAGAATGAAAGGGGCTATTGAGAAGGAGCGGCTGCCATTGATGTTGTCGATTAAACGGCAGTTTTCCTCCACATGTGTCTATATTTGCTGATGATGATGGGTGGGAACGGCCGTCTATGAACACTGGCATTATGATGACGAAGCCATTTTGTATGTGCAAACACCCGGCGGTCTTACCGCAGGAGTACATACCATTCGATTTCAGCAGTGCGTCCTTGCTGCGTATGGTTATCTGCCGACGGATGAAGAGTGGATACGAAATCCGCCGAAGCCAGGGTCGGGTGCTGGCTCAGACAAAACACCCTATATCGTGACCTACACTTTAACGTTGAATGGGTAGCAGGAGCTTTGATGTCATGAAACTAGGCGTATCTTTTTATAGTTATCAGCAAGCCCAATTTTTCAAGGAGCTTGACCTTGAAGGGCAAATCCGGGAAGTTGGTGAACATCTACCAGGCGCAGACGGCATCGAACTCATTGATGAAATGTCCCTGCGCTATCCGGATCCGGGTGATGCGTTTATCAGGCAATGGTTTAGTTGGATGGAGAAGTATGGCACTGTTCCTGTGACTATGGATGTCTCGATGGATGTCCTGCAATTCCGTGATCATGTGATGAGTTATGAGGAGTGTGCCGAGCGTCTGAAGCATGATATTCGGTTGGCAAAATCACTTGGATTTCAGAATGTGCGTGTTCTTTCTACGACCCCTTTGGCTGTCATGATCTTAGCCTTGCCACTCGCAGAGGAACTCGACATAAAGCTGGGAAAAGAAATCCATCAGCCGATGCCGCTAGAAGGGCGACAGGTGAAGGAGATCATCGAGTTTATTGAGCATACTGGGACAACGCATTTGGGCATAGTGCCAGATTTTGGTATTTTTCAAACCCGCCCTTCCGAGGCACTCTTGGGATGGTTTGAGCGCCGTGGTGTGCAGCATGAGGCCACTGAGGCATCTGTTGAATTAGCACACTTGCTCAACGAAGGCGAAACGCCACTTGGCCTGATTGATATGTCCTTTCATACGGCCGGGAATCTACGTGTCGAATTCAAGCAATACTTGGAAACGGGAAACTGCCAGTCGCAATTGGTTGACCTGTTCAGTGGTGTCAAACGCTTTTCGGATGAAAGAGTACCCCAGGCCAGTAATATGGATTATATAGTTGTCGCTGAAGCCTTAATGCTTTCACGGACTTCACCAGATATCCTGCGCCAACTTGCTGATCATGTGGTGAGTGTTCATGCCAAGTTCTACAATATGTCACCCATCCCAGATCACCCTGGTCAATTTCAGGATATCGCCATTGATTACGAATCTGGGATCGCGGCACTCCAGCAGGGTGGTTTTCAAGGATATGTCAATTCGGAATACGAAGGGCAACGTTACTGGCAAGATCGCTGGCGCGCAGATATGATGGATGAAGTAGAGCAGGTGCGACGGCATCAGGAAATGTTGAGGAGACTCACGAAGAAATGAGTGAGAACAGGGAAGACATAAAAACTAATTTTCCGCAAGAACCCACGCATTTGGTGGCATTTGTTGGCACCTATGAAAACAGCCCGAATCCGGGCGGCGGTGGAATATATGTGTTAGGTGTTAGTTCGGATGGCTGCCATCTTGAATTATTGAGCCATGTAAATGACCCAAAGATGGCGGGTTATCTGGTTTATGCGCCATCATTGAGTACATTGTACGCTGTGGATGAACGCAAAACCGATGGGCGTGGTCCTGTTGGTCCAGCAGCGTGTATTCATGCCTTTGCTGTTGATCCGCGTAATGGCAACTTGACCTGGTTGAATTCCAAGTTGGCTCCGGGTCCGTTTCCAACTTTCCTGTCTATTGATGAGACAAAACGAGTCATTGTATCTGCAAACCACGGGAGTTTCGACCATATCGAGCGTGTCATCCAAACGGCTGATGGAGATTGGACGACCGGGTATGTTTACGATGACTCAACGGTTGTGTTATATGAGGTGGAAGCGGACGGTCGCCTGGGAAAAATCCGTGATGTTTACATTCTGACAGGGCATGGTAAGGATCCGAACACTTCGCCGCAGGCAGGAGGGCATGGTCAGGCCAGTGCACATGCACACTGCTCAGTAATCGATCCATCTGGGCAATATGTTTTAGTATGTGACAAAGCCACTGACCAAATTCTGGTGTTTCGGTTAGGAAGCAAACTAGAGGTCGCTACCACCTATAAACTCCCAGAGGAGACTGGGCCGAGGCATGTGGCGTTTGATCCGGCGTCTGGCCGGGCGTTCGTCACATTCGAGTTTTCATCTGAGATTGCATCCTTTAACTTTGATGATGACATTGGAGAGCTGCAACTCCTCGACAAGCAATCTACGGTCGCCCGTACCTACGAAGGGCCAAACGAGCCAGCAGAAGTGCGCGTTCATCTGAACGGTAAGTTTGTGTATGTCAACAATCGCGGTGAAGACTCATTAGCCTGGTTTCGTATTGGTTCTGGTGGTGAACTCTCCCGCCTTGGTCATGTTCCCCTCGCCAAGTCTATCCACCCTGGTCTTGCCGCCCGCAACTTCACATTCGATCCAACTGGATCGTTCGTTCTCGTCGCCGATCGGCCAGCTAATCTGATTCGCTCTTATGCTGTCAATGCAAACGACGGAGGGTTGACGCTATTAACAGATTTATTGGTTCCCAACCCCGCCTTTATCGCTTTTGCTGAATTGTATACAAAAAACGTCAAAAGCAATGACTGTGAGGCGACTAATCTTATATGAACTTCGGCTCAACCTGTGGGCGACACTCGATAAGTTATTGCCAGGATACCGCATTCGGCTGGAGGTTTATAACAATAACTTCCCATGTTTTAACCGCAACCGCACCACAGGTAGGGATTCTCCCCATCCTTGAAAAATGACCATATAAAAGGCAAACACAATGGCAAGAGCGAATACGAACTCTAATGTGAAAGGCATCGGCTTTCTGGTGCTGGCGATGTTTATCTTGTCTCTGCAAGATATCGCTATCAAATGGATTGGTGGTGACTACCCGGTATTGGAGATCGTCATTTTTCGCAACCTGGTGGCTCTGCCTTGTACCCTTGTGATTTTTCGCCTGGAGGGTGGACGCGGGCTGCCCACCACACAGAGACATAAACTGGAATATGTTCGTGGTTTTTTGCTGTTTCTTTCCTTTACTACTTATATGATGGGGTTGGCGGCGCTGCCATTAGCGGATGTTGCTGCTATTCGTAATTCGGCACCGTTGTTCATTACCTTCTTATCGGTGGTGATGCTGGGTGAAACAGTGGGGCCGCGCCGCTGGCTGGCATTGATCGTCGGTTTTATGGGCGTGCTTCTGATTATTAGACCAGGGGCGGCGACTTTCAATCTTGGCTCAGTTTTTGTGTTGTTGGCGACACTTTTTTATGCGCTCAATATCATGATTACGCGCCGGCTGCGGACAACAGACAGCAGCGCGACGATGGCCTATTACAGTACGCTGATTTATTTGATTGCCGCATTTGTTTTAGCGCCGTTGGTAGTCTTTGTCGGCGAAGTTCCTGATGCTCACCCCAGTATCGCTTTTCTTTTACGTCCCTGGGCCGTGCCAACCCTGTTAGATTTGGTGATTATGTCTGGACTGGGCTTGATCTGGGCCAGTGGGATGTATCTTATCGCTCG
>JAGRDI010000595.1 GCA_020432765.1 Anaerolineales bacterium
TTTGCAAAATCGCTCTACATTACTCGAGGCGAAAATGAAATTCGCCGGACTCCAGCTTCTATGTAGAGAACAAACCCTTTATGAAAATAGTTCCCCTTTAATCCCGGTGACACATACCCTTACTGCCAAACTATTCTATTAATGCCAGTCACGGTTTTGTTTTAAGGCGCTAATTTTTATCAACCTTTGACGGCGCCTGCTGTCAAACCTTTGATTACCTTATTGTTCAAGAATAAATAAATCAGCAAAGTGGGAATCACCGTTAGCGCAATACTGGCAAAAGTTGGCCCCCATTCCCGTTGACCAAATTGACCTACAAAACTTAGCAAGCCTGTCTGTACAGTACGAAGATTGGTATCACTGATAAAGGTCAAGGAGAGCAATAGATCGTTCCAGACAAAAAAGAACTGAACCAATGCCAGGGTAACCAGCGCGTTGGTAACCATTGGCACAACGATTTTATAAAAAACCTGATAGATACTTGCCCCATCTATGATGGCTGCTTCAATTATTTCATTCGGTATTGCCTTCATATAGCTGGTCATTAAAAACACGGTTAAGGGCATACCAAAGACGGTATAAACTAAAATCAGGCCGAACAAATTATTGGTCAAATGAAGTTTGTAATACATGGTAAACAGCGGCAGCAGCACAATTTGCGCTGGAACCATAATCCCTGCCAGGAAGAGGAATAGAACACCACTCTTTAACCGCCAGGTCAGTATCTCTAGGGCAAAAGCTGCCATAACACCTAAAAGCATCGTGAGGGCTATTGCTGGAAACGTTGCCAAAACACTGTTACGAAAATAAGTACTCATTTTGCCAGCGGTCCATGCCTGTACATAATTTTGCCAATGGAAAGTTCTAGGTAGGGCATACATGGGACGCAAACTGAACTCGTCTGGCCCTTTAATCGAAGACATCAGCAGCCAAAATATGGGGTAAATTTCGATCAATAACAATACCCCAAGCCCTACCCACAAAATAACTTTGCCGGGTTCACGCATTTTTATTTTATTCATAGGAGATTCCTCCAGTACAGGATTACTTATCGGAAAGTCGGCTGAACCCCAGCACCAATAAAGTTGCCACCAAGCTAATAACTGTAAGCAATACAGCAATTGTGCTCCCATAACCATATTGTCCAAAGCTAAATGCCACTTTGTAAAAATAGACAGTTAACGGACTGGTAGCAGTTCCCGGCCCTCCATTTGTCAATGCCAGAATGGTGTCAAATACCTTTAACGTACCATTCAATGAAAAAATGATCGCAGCAATAAGCACGGGCTTGAGTAGAGGAACGACAACTTTCTGGGCAATTTGACTATCTGAAGCACCATCTATCTTTGCCGCCTCGATTAGATCTGAAGGAATATCAATAACCCCTGCATAGAGTAAGATGGCGTAAAATCCCATTGCCCGCCAGATATCCATGATCGCGATAACCCAAAAAGCAGAGCCTCCCTGGCCCAGCCATGCCTGAACAAGAGATTCCAATCCAACGGCCGCAAGTATTGAATTGATCAAACCATATTGTGGCGCAATAGCGAATAATTTTGAGAAAATTTGAGCGACTGCAACGGTTGGCAGAACAACAGGGAAGAACACTAGTGTGCGAATCCAGGCACTTTTATTTTTTAGATAAAAAACATAAATAATGGACAGAATCAAGCCCAAAATAATCTGTCCTGAAGTAACTACGATAGCATACTTAAGCCCAAACCGAACAGCATTCCACACTGCTTTGTCACTTATTATTCTAGTGTAATTGTCAAGACCTACAAATTCAAATCCGCTAATCGGGGAACCCTTGAAGACTGTAAATCCAAGTGCCCAGCCAATGGGAATGAGCAGAATGAATGTGTACAACAATAATGCTGGTCCAAGAAAAACGGCAATTGAAAAGCGATTGGATAATACATTTTTCATAATTGCACCTTAACTTTTATCCCCAATATGCCCCTGCCCTAAAACAGAGGCATATCGGGAAGGTTCAAGGTTTATTGTTGATCAAGAGCAGATTGCAGGTCAGTCATATATTGTTCACCTGTAAAACCTGGATCAGATACAAGAGTTTGTACGAGGTCGGTAGATGATTGATTACCTACAGCATTGAAAAGGGCTTCCCACCATAAATAACCTGCTTCGGCAGAGGCAATTTGTTCAAGCGTCATCTGCGTCAAAGGGGGAATATCCTCTGGCATATTATTTACTTTAAAGCCAGTAATTGCACCCAGTTCACTCATCGAGCGATCGCCATAATTACTAAACACATAATTCAACCAATCAGCCACAATTGGGTCGTAATGTTCACTGTTGATTGCTAATGTTAAGCCTGCATTCATACTCCAATCATTTACTGAGCCTGCGCCACCTTCTACCATGGGCACGTTAAAAAAGCCAACATTTTCGGCACCGATCAGGTTCACTTCAGGGTTGTTAAAGTTGCGTAATTCCCAACTGCCCATATAGAACATGGCTGCTTCACCTTGTAAAAACAGGTCAACGGCCGTGTTGTAGTCAATGGTGGTCAGACCTTGACCAAAATAGCCCTCATCAGCCATCATTTTAAGTGTATCAGCCGCTTCAACAAAGCCAGGATCGGTTAACGAAAGGTCGCCATTCGCCACGCGTGACATCGCGTCAATGCCATAGTTACGCACTGCGTAACCACCAAGCAGTCGGGTAAGCGGCCAACCTTGTTGACCAGAAGCAGAAAAGGGTTGTATGCCAGCTTCCTGTAGGGTAGCAGATGCTGCAAGCAGTTCATCCCAGGTGGTTGGCACTTCGATACCATTATCGGCAAAGATTTGTTTGTTGTACCAGAAGCCTTCGATGTTCAGTTCAACCGGTAATTCATAGAGTGCGTTCGGATCGACTTCCTTGGATTTCAGCAATGAGACGGCGCCTGGATTAAGCTGATCCCAAATGCCTATCTCTTTAAAAGCAGCTTCAATATCAACCAACTGCCCATTCTCGTACATCTGGTCCAATGTCTCATTTGCCGGATTGGGGAAAAGTGTTGGCAGAGCACCCGCTGCCGCTAACTGCTGAGTGCGGCCTTGCAGATCTGTTTGCGCGTAATATTCGAACTCGAGGGTGACGTTAGGGTTATCTTCAAGCCATTCATTGGTTAACTCAAGGATGATCTTGGTGTAGCCTGTGTTTTCGTCTTGGCCCGAAAGGAAACTGATCGTTTTTTCCTCATCTGCGGGAGCTGCTTCTTCGGCTGTAGGTGCTTCTTCAACTGCGGGTGCTGCTTCTTCAACCGAGGGTGCTGCTTCGGCTGTAGGCGCTTCTTCTGTCTGTCCACCACACGCCACCAAAATCAATCCTAATCCCAAAAGGATAATTAATAAGATGCTGTACTTTTTCATTTTCTTCTCCTTAAATAGAGGTTTGCTGGGGCCCGGAGCATTTTTCATGTGCACCGTAACCGAATTGTTATTTATGTTTTGTCAAACTAGTTAAAAGTATGTAACATGTGCGAAGGCCAACAAGTCATTCTGTTTACACAGAAAAGAGTTTGATTGTGCCTGCTCGAGAAGGCGCTGTCGTCCGCCAAGATGGTCAGCGTCTCCTCCTTCTATTATTCGTTATCTCGTACTTCAATTAATCATATTCAGAGATATTTTAGAAAAATCCTTCAATATTCACCTCCATATCCTCTCCCTTGTAAATGGAGCGTGGGCAGCTTGCTCGCGTTCATTGACAGACTGCCAGTCTGCGCTCCATTTTCATTCATT
>JAGRDI010000596.1 GCA_020432765.1 Anaerolineales bacterium
CTTCAAGCCCAAAGCAGTTTTGTACCGTCTTGATCACGGATGTATGGTCAAATGGCGTGTATCCGGCTGGGCGACAAATTGTGCCACGCTCGATATATGGAGAAATCAACACAGTTGGTACGCGCACGCCAAAGCGGGTAAAGGTAAATTCATCCTGTCCAGGTGTTTTATTGCCATCTGGTGATTTAGCTTGCGCTGGTGGTGGGACATGATCAAAGCCTCCACCATGTTCATCATAGGTAATCACCAGCAGTGTTTCTTCCCATTTGGGCGAATTGATAACCGCGTTGTACACGTCTGCCATCATCTTTTCACCTGGACGTATATCAGCTGGTGGATGCTGGTCATTTTGCCCTGGACCAGAGAACTGTGGTTCTAAAAAGCAATAGCTGGGCAGATTTCCGGTTTTAGCATCTCTATAAAAATGGTCAATGGTCAAAAAGTTAGGTGTTAACTCTAGATCATGCAGTTGTGTCATGATTAGACGAGTTAAAGAGAAATCAGTACCATTTGCCGTCAGCGAATCTGTCTCTGCATCGCTAGAAAATTTCCTGGATGTACTTGCATACACCTTCCAACTGAGATGGTCAGCACCTTGTTGAATTGCCTCTTGCATCTGATTGAAGATCGTTTTTGCATCACAATGAGGCTGCGGCTTGTTATTGACTTGTCCGCATGATGATGCCGCATGAAAAAAGTCACGGTTAGGCAATGTTTGGCTGGGAACTGACCCAAACCAATAATCGCAAACAGCAAACTCTTTTGCCAATGTACTGATGACTGGCACTTGTTCTGGCGTGTAACAGGTCATGATTTCACGCGGATCGTTGATTTTGCCGCCAAAAAAACGGTAGGTTCCATTGATGATTGTATTTGCATAGTTGTCAACAAACCCCATGTTCGTTGGCTCTGGCGGATAATCATCTGGTACTATGTAATTTTGAAACAGTTGATAATTGGTGTCACGGTATCCTTCCCCGGGATCGGGATGAGGTAGACTATAGTCTGGATCAGGGTGGGGGGTGGCTTTGATGAATTTGGTGCCTTTAATAGGGGCACCATTTTTTTTGACATACACTTTTTCAATGACGGGGACACCATTGGCATCGACGCTGTGTAAGGGATTCCACATGCTTGGGTGGAGTCCTTCGTAGCGTTGGTTGCGCAGCGGCCGTTCCTCAGCATATAACCACCCTAAAATATTATCAAACGAATGATTTTCCATCATCAATACCACTATATGCTTGATTTTTTGTAGACCAGCGGAGTTCGGAGGTAGATATTGGCTCATAGCTAGATCGATTCCTTTTAGGTTTTAGCGGTGCAACTTTAGCCAGAATCGTTCCAGCTAAAGTTACAAACCTTATTTTAATATGGCATCTCAAACGTTGGGCCGGCATGTTTTCCGTTGCTGCCAGGAATTGGATTTTTTATCAATTCCATTGCCAATCGTTTCAAGTCAAACATATTGCCAGTCGCGGCGACGAGGAGATCAGGACGGCCGTTAAACGCATTATGCAGATCAGTTAAAAACATAAAATATGCTTGATTAAATTCTTCCGCACGCTTACGCAGCTCAGAACCAACTGGGTAATCAGCAATTTTCGGATCCGCTTTCATGTTATACACCGCATCCCACATCACATCAAGCGTTTCGCCTGTAGGTCCGGTATGAATCGAATCTTCAGGATACTTATAAAAACGCCCCTGCATAATTTCGAAAAAGCGGAAGTAGTGTGCTACCTCAGGTTTCTGGTCAAACAGATCATAATCCTCGTCCCAAATCGAGCTTTGCAGCCCTTCACCTTCTTCCACAATGATTTCCATCGCCATCTTCGCCGTTTCTAAATTGTTCACTTCAATTAGTTCACCACCGCCATAATAATAATTGGGCGATACTTGCCTGAAATCTCCTTTGTGACCGCTAAAGATCGCTTTTTCGCCATCTCGATTCACTAAAAATTCTAGCCCCTCCTGAATACCCTTATAAAATTGACCAATTGATTGGTATTGATGTGGTTCTGGGGGCGAATCTGGTGCAGACGGTTGCTCAATCTCCATAAACGTGGTGATAGCAGCTGGTGAAAATTTACGCAAATGCACCTTGAACTCGTCGCTGCTGTGAGGCAAATAGGTTGGATATTGTGCGACAAACTCGGGTTTATTAATTGCTGGACAGCCACCAACGGCGTTCATCACATTGCAAGCCAGTGTCATATGCAGCATCTCTTCTACTACCACGCTGCGAATCACATCATAGGCCGCCAAATTTGTGCCTTCTTTGATCGTAAACAATGCACATAGATAAGTTGGAATGGTAGCGTGTTCTAACTCAATCGCAATTTGCAGATGATCTATGAGTGACTCCACAGTTTCAATCTTTGTTTTTATAACTGTTTCAAAAGCCATAACAAATACCTCCCTTAGGCATTCAAATCTTCTAAAATATTTTCAGCTGCCCAAAATGTCAGTGCAGACATCGTTAACGTCGGGTTTGATGTCGAAATCGTGGGCATATTGCCACATCCTAACAGATACAGGTTTGTATGATCCCAACATTGCTGCCGCTTATTGACCACAGAATTGTGTCTCGTGGTACCCATAATATGGGTGCCAACCAGGTGTCCAGCACCATCATAGGCGAAGCCTTCGCCCTCAAATTCCAGATAAGTTGGATCTTTGGGATCGAAATAGGTGAAATCCTGAACGCCAAGCAGCCCGAATATTTGCTTAGTGAATTCCCGGCCAACCTTCATGCCTCTACGCGTGTAGTCGTCAATGTCATAATGAATGACGGGGCGATAATTGCCAATCTGATCTTTATAGGCAGGATCGA
>JAGRDI010000597.1 GCA_020432765.1 Anaerolineales bacterium
ATAGAAAAAATTGACTTTGATGATTTTTTTAGGGATGCACTATTAGATGATCCGAAATTAGGTCCGGTTGCTAAGAATTTGACAAAAATGTGGTATCTTGGTAACTGGGAACAAATGCCAGCCAATTGGCGCGAACAATATGTGACCTCTTCCCTGGATGCCACGAAAGTAGTTTCTGCAGATGCCTATCGTGAAGGACTTGTCTGGTTAGCATTGGATGCACATCCAATGGGTGCGAAACCAATGGGATATGGCACTTGGGGTGAAAAACCCGGTTTCTGGCCTGAAACAAGGGATGAATAAAGGAGTGGGATCATTATGAGCGTATACAAACATTACGACGTAGTAATCGTGGGTGCAGGCATTTCCGGTGCCATCTTGGCAAAACAGTTAGGTAAACAAGGTAAACGAGTACTTATATTGGAGGCAGGCACAAATACAGCGAGTACCTGGGCTGGTTACAACGAATATATGGACGCTTTCTTTAGAAGTCTGATTAAAATACCTAATTCACCTTTTCCGACAAATCCCAATGCCTCCCAACCCTTAGCAACCGATGTTCCAGACAAAATTCACAAGCAAGAGGCTGTGGGATATATGATACAAAAGGGACCCATGCCGTTCAAGAGTACATATACACGAGCGGCTGGTGGTACAACACTACATTGGTTAGGGACATGCCTGCGAATGCTACCTGAGGATTTCAAGCTAAAATCAACACATGGTGTTGGCCTAGATTGGCCAATGACTTATGAAGAGATGATGCCATATTATCGCCAAGCAGAAAGGGAAATTGGTGTATCTGCTAATGTTGAAGATCAAAAGTATGCAGGCCAATTTTTTGACAGTGACTATGTATACCCTATGTATAAAATCCCTGAATCTTATCTAGACAAGAAGATGGCAGCTGGGGTGAATGGCAAAAAGGTACATTTGGAAGATGGTGAGTATGTGGTAAACGTGGTCAGCACTCCCCAGGGTCGCAATAGCATGCCAAATCCAAATTACAAAGCAATCAATAATGGTGAAGCGTATGAACCAGTTGGAGCGGTCGGCAATTCAGTTGTTGGCAAGCGCTGTGACGGCAATTCGAACTGCACACCTATTTGCCCCGTCCAAGCTAAATATAATGCGTACAAAACCCTGGATCAACTAGACCCACTGCGCGTGGATTTGATTACCCAAGCGGTAGCCTCTAAGGTATTATTTGATAAGGAAAACGGCCGTATTACCGGCATCGAATTCAAATCATACGAAAGTCCCCATTCACCAAATTACACTACACATCAGGCTCAAGGGACTATTTATGTCTTAGCCGCCCATGCCATTGAAAATGCCAAGCTGCTGCTGGCTTCAGGCATTAAAAGTACGAGTAAGTTGGTTGGCAAAAATTTAATGGATCACAATTGCGTGTTGGGATGGGGGCTCATGCCAGAAAGGATTGGCAGCTATCGGGGACCCGGTTCCACCTCAAGTATTCCATATCAGCGAAAGGGTGCATTCCGAGCACATCGCGGCGCTTTCCGGTTTGAGATTGGCAATTGGGGCTGGAGCTGGCCAAAAGGAGATCCATTCACCTCAGTCAGTGAAATCATTGAAAACAAGCGGTCATTCATGACCCCAGAAAATGCGCCTTCTTTAATCGATTTTACAGGCGGTAAGGCGCTTTATGGAAAAGAACTGCGTCAATTTATAAATCGGCACATGACAAGGCAGTTTCGTATTGCAGCTGAAATAGAACAGCTTGCCGATCCCCAAAACCGCGTCACAATCGATCCTGCCTATAAAGATCAGATTGGCAATTATCGCCCCGTCATTCATTATGACATTGACGACTACACGCGTAGAGGCATGAAGGTTGGCCGGGAATTCACTAAGCAAATATTCGGGCTGCTTGGCGTTCAGGATTTCACCTATTTCG
>JAGRDI010000598.1:0-367 GCA_020432765.1 Anaerolineales bacterium
AGCCGCCATGTACTTATGGCCAAAATGCGTCGTTTTTGGATTGACAGCCAGCTTGTTCCTTTACAGCAGGAGCAAACATTCATCAAACTAAAGCTGGAATTTGTTAACGAATTGATTGATCATCCCTGGGCTGATGTGTTGAACACTGAACAAACGTCCAATGCTGCCAACATCTACCACGCCTTCCGTAATGCAGATCGTGCTTTACTCATTCTGGGTGCACCCGGCGCAGGCAAAACAATTTCACTGATCCAGTTAACCCAATATTTGTTGTCAATGGCTGCTGAGGATGAAAATCAACCCGTGCCCGTCATTCTAAACTTAAGTGGCTGGGCGGGTAAACAGATGAGCATTGCGGCCTGGGCAG
>JAGRDI010000598.1:380-2157 GCA_020432765.1 Anaerolineales bacterium
CGAAGAGCTGGTCGCCAAATACCAAATTCCGCGGCGAATTGGCCGCCGCTGGTTAGCTGAGGATAAGCTGTTGTTTTTGTTAGATGGCCTGGATGAAATGCCAGTCGAAAGCATTGCTGATTGTATTGCTGCCGTCAATATATACCGGAAAACATATGGCTTAACCGATATGGTTGTCTGCTGCCGGCAAGCTGTGTTTGAAACGGCCGTTACCAGCCAAAACAGCCGCTTGCAGTTAAACGGGGCAGTATTGATACGGCCGTTGACCACCGCTCAAATTCAGCAACACGCACCGCTCGCCCTTGCCAAAACGCTTTTCAAAGATGAAACCTTGTTGGAAATGGCCCAATCCCCTTTAAATTTGAATATGATGCAGACCGTTTTTAATGGCAGCAATGGCACAAGTCATGAATCGAAACCATTCACCCACAGCAGCTTTTTTGACAAATACATCCAACAAATGGTGCAGCGACAAGCAGAAAAAGAAAGTGAGCCGATTGCCAGTTCCGACCTTTCCAACCAATTAAGCTGGCTGGCGCAGCAAATGCGTCGCCACAACCAATCCATATTTTTGATCGAACAACTGCAGCCAAGCTGGTTTGAAAACAAGCGTTGGCAGTGGGCCTATCTATTGGGAACACATGTCATGCTGCCCGCTGTATTGGGTACGCTGATCATGTGGAGTTTCGTACAGCTAATCGGCATCAATCCTCCCTTTATCGAAATCAACTTCTTGACCGAATTTGCCGCGCTTTTTGGTATTACGCACTCACCAGTTAAGCAATTGTTTGCATTATTTTGCCTCAATTTTTTTGCAGGTCTGTTGTCAACAATTGCTACGGGATTATTTTTTCTTTGGCGGCGGCGACGTGGAGATGAAAATCATATCGACTACCGATTAGGCTGGCTGCAATTATTGGTCACAGGGGTAATTGTGTGGGCGGCCGTAACACTTCCGCTCTTGACAACCGATGCGTTTGTATTGGCCCTGTTTTTGGGTGGCATGGCTGCATTTGGTCTGATTTTAACATTTGGCGGGATTAGTTATGGGCAAAGTTTTCAAACCGAGATTAGAGTCAGAGGGGCTGTTAAATGGTCGTGGCACAGCGCGTTTTTATTGGGTGCTATTGGAGCAGCCGCATCGCTGCTCTGGTCTGGCATTATCTGGCTGCGTGACCCAACGGCCGTTGCTGCCTCACAAAACCTGCTCAATATCGGGCTGCTCTTCTTTTTATTGGGTGGCTTGAGCGACAAACGGCCAGAAACCAAGAACCGTCCCAATGAAGGCATGCGCATAGCGGGGTTGAATGGATTAAAAGCGATGCTTGTGGTTGCAATACCGGCGCTGGTGTTAACGGCCGTTACCGTCAATCTCGCCTCTGGTTTATACACGGGCATCATGCTGGGCGTTTTTGCAGGCACAGTCCATGGCTTCAACGATCTGTTCAAACACAGCATCGTACGTTTGCTTTTATGGCGCAAACGACAAACGCCGCTCAATTACCAGCACTTACTCGACTACGCCGCCAACTGCGTTTTATTACAAAGAGTGGGTGGCGGATACACATTCCGCCACCGTTTGTTACAAGATCATTTTGCCAACAAGTAATTGCTACGCTGTATATGGATCAATTTTCGCGCAAACGGCCGTTGCATAAACGATCTTCTCACAAGGATTTCGCAGATGATACGGCTATGACCCACGAAAATAAGGCGCACACATGGTATTGCTACAATGAATGAATGCCAGATTGCCAGCGCTGTTCACATACGCAAT
>JAGRDI010000599.1:0-188 GCA_020432765.1 Anaerolineales bacterium
TACGGAGGCGGCATCCGAAACTACGCTGGCACGGTGACCGTAATCAACAGCACCTTCTCCGGCAACTCGGCGAGTGGCAACGGCGGTGGCATTGAAAACAGGGCTGCTCTGATGGTGGTTAACAGCACCTTCTCCGGCAACCTGGCGCCTAGCGGCGGTGGCATTGATAACTATGCCAACTTGACGGT
>JAGRDI010000599.1:399-2507 GCA_020432765.1 Anaerolineales bacterium
CCCACCCAAACGCACGCGCTATTGGCCGGCAGTCAGGCCATCGACGCCATCCCGGGCGGGGCGTGCAGCCTGAGTGAAGATCAGCGTGGCGTGGTTCGTCCGCAGGGCGTGGCTTGTGATGTCGGGGCTTATGAGTATTGGGGATTGGGGATCACGGCCGTTTCTCTCACCGATGCGGACCTCTCCTGGCAAGCGGCCAATGTAAGCTGTTCGTATGACATCTTTGAAAGCACAATGCCTTATTTCACGCCTACCGAACCGGCTGATTACACAACGGCCAGTTTGACACAGGTTTTGGTGGGCAAGTTAGGCACCGTCGGCACCAACTATTTTTATATCAATCGTGCAACTTGTGGGGGCAGCACAACTGCCTACTCGAACGAGGTTGGCGAGTTCGACTTTGCCCTGGTGCCTGGGATGCCCTAAGCAGCCGCGCAATCCCTCTTATCCATCAAATCGGGTCGGGGTGTTGAGCTTGCTTCGACATTGCAACCTGCAGCACTCCAGTCCGGCGTGTAGAGCAATTGTTCTGCACGCCGGAATATTTTTGCGTGTGATGTTCGCATTATGCTGAAGGATCATTCCCTATTCACTTAACTTTAGTGGTGTTGACCACTCCCACTGTCTTTCAAACAAACGTTTGAAATCTGTCACTGCTTGGGGATCATCCACCCCAAGGCTGTATTCCGTTAGGCCATTATCTTCACCAAATGCACTGTAATGGAAATTCTGACTGCCAACGATCAATAAATTATCGTCGATCAAGGTGGTTTTATAATGAACGGGATCGTTAAACAGACGAATTTGCACCTTGTCGCTGAGACCTCTGCTTTCCAGTTCATCCTGGAGCATTCTAACGGCAACAAAACTCTCAATGCCATCGGTTGGCTGCGGCTTAACTATGAGGCGAACATCTGCCCCATTCTCTGCTGCCTGTACGATACCTGTCAAATAGCCTGGAGCCTGCGCAAAAGAACAGATACGAATCAAAATATTCAAATCACAGACCTGCTCAAGCGTAAACATGACCTGCATTGTATCAACTGATTGCTGGGCGCTAGCTATACTGTTAGCGACTGCCTGATCGGCTTCATCAAACACCTTAGTCCGATAGAGGGAAAAGGCGGTACTGTCGCCGCCAGGCAGGTAATACTTCCTTACTTCAGGCACGTGGGTGGGCACGGCCGTTTCTGGCCTGCACGTTAAAATCCATAAGTAATTCAGTGAAAAATCATCACAAATTTGCATTTGAGAACCAATCCATAAATCATCGTACACGCGATGCGCAGACTGGGCTACCGGTCCTGCTACTTGAATGCCCAAATCTTGTCTGGACCCGCCCAAGCCGGAAGGGTGATCTTCAGCATAATGTTCATATTGCAGGTTAAACCCGGCCGCTAAAATTTCTTTGCCATCAACAACAAGAATTTTAGTATGGCTGTGGGGCCAAGCGCCATCAAAATTGGCTACTTCCAGTCGCCAACCCAGCTCTTCGTTGATCATTGAATCAACGCCAGCCGCCCGTAAATCTTTTAGAACTTCCCATACCTGACCGGTATAACTACCCAATCCAAATTCAGGCGGATTCCCCAACAAAATACGTACCGTCAGTCCTTGTGGATACCGTTCTGGATGGTTTTGCAATTGTTCATAAAGGTCTGCCACTGCCTGAGCCACCACAAAACCGGGACTGTCCTGATTCTCATCACTGTTGTACCACATGGTAGAGAACAGGACTTCGTATTCGGCCGTTTTAATCAGGTCAGCCAGATCGTCGAAACCCCCGTTGAGGGTCGGCGGTAAATCGCTGAAGCTGTGATCAGCTTTGGGCAAGAAGTTCAAGCGCTGGTATTGGTTCTGACAATAGGGAATGATCTCTGTGTCCGGGTAATAGCCGCCGTTCCGGATTGTATTATAGGCAATTTGATCAACACCGGATAAAGGATAATCCTCACAGGAATAGGGCGTAAACGTGGCATAGGCAACCGTTTTGGAATCATCAAGGCTGCTCATCCAGGCCAGATTCAGTTTCCCCTGTCTATCCCGGGAAATATCCGGTTGGGCGGCAGCACCAGAGCGGGCTAGAATGGCCGGTTCTGTCCACATAT
>JAGRDI010000600.1 GCA_020432765.1 Anaerolineales bacterium
TATTCTAAACGCCTTTGACCGCCTGGAAGTGGGTGAATTTAGTGCGCGTTCTTTGATTGGTACGGCCGTACTCGGTCAACTTGTGCCAATTGGCGACAGTGATATTCATCAATTAGAAAAAGCATTTGGACTTATTTAGTATGCTTAACACCAACCTTCAACTCGGCACATATCCATGGCAAAACCCACCCTCAACCCCTAGAATGTTACTTTGCGCTGCGTAACGGCCGTTACCCGTTCCATATCGATCTCAACCCCCAACCCCGGGGCGGTTGGTACTGTCATTGTGCTGTCTTCACTGTTGAGCACAAACGGCGCAGTGATGTCGGGGTTGTAATAGCGTTCAGTCGCCGAGATGTCGCCAGGCAGAGTGAAGCCGGGTAGGGATGCCAGGGCTAGCTGCGCTGCACGCCCCACACCGGTTTCCAACATACCACCTACCCATAATGGAATGCCTGCCGCCACGCCAATATCATGGATTTTTCGCGCTTCCGACCAGCCACTCACGCGGCTTGGCTTGACGTTGATAATATCACAAGCGCCAATGGTCAGAGCGAAATGAGCATGTTCGGCAGAGGTAATAGATTCGTCCAGGCACAAGGGGGTGTTGATTTTGGGGCGCAAGATGCTGTGACGATAAATATCTTCGTAACCCAGCGGCTGCTCTAACATGAGCAGATCAAATTCATCTAGTGCTTGCAATATCGGCACATCTGCCATTGTGTAAGCAGAGTTGGCATCGAGCATAAAGATAAGGTCAGGGAAAGCTTCACGTACAGCCTGCGCCAGCACTACGTCATAACCAGGTTTGATCTTGAGTTTGATACGGCCGTATCCCTTATCCACAAACTGCTGAATCAATTCCAATGTTGCAGCCAACGAAGGCTGTATACCAATGCTTACCCCAACTTCTACACGTGCAGATGCGCCTTCAGGATAAGGAGCCGCCAATTTTTCGGCAAACGAGAGACCATCACGTTGTGCTGTCAAATCCCAGGCGGCTTGATCCAATGCGGCTTTGGCTAAAGGATGGCCGCGCACATACTTAAACCAAGTGTAAAGATCCGCAGGCTCTTTCAAATCTTTGTTGAGCAGTGCCGGGATCAGGAAATCGCTGAGAATGTGCCAGGCAGTAACGGCCGTTTCATAACTATAGCCTGGATCATTGGTCGCTACACATTCACCCCAACCTGTTAAACCCTCGCTGTGGACTGCAACCAATAAACAAGCGCGATCGGTCTGCGGGCCAAAACTCGTTGTAAACGTGCGCACCAATGGTTGGCTGATGTAATAGAGATCGATGGCTTCAATTTTCACTTGGAAATCCTTTGGATGCATTTCAGCGAGTCAGCCAGTCAGTTTCTGGGCTGACTCGCTGAAATGCTGCAAACTATGCATCCTGGTAAGTCAACAAATAATAGCTGTGTTCACGGCCGTTTTCATCTTGGTCGCGGACAAAATCGGTGACTGCATAGTCATCGGCAAAGAGACGTTCAAACAGAAAGCGGGTATGGTTGCGCCATTGGTCAGCCAGGTCAAAATCCTGAGCTTTAATTTGGCGAATATCGGATGGGATTTCGACCAACATCAAGTTGCCGGACTGGATTGCAATATTGGGTGCCGGCAGGGGCAAACCAACCGCATTAAATGTGACTGCATTAATCAAGATCGCACCCCCGCCCAACAGTGCATCCAGACCCAACGGCCGTTTCACCTGATTAACACGCCCTTTTACGCGGCTGGTTGTGATCCACCAATCGACTTCAAAGCGATCTGTGGGCAAGCCTGCATTGATGCCGCCCAATTCGCCATAGTAGTTGGGCAAATAACGCTGGCAGACTGCGCCTAATTTGCC
>JAGRDI010000601.1 GCA_020432765.1 Anaerolineales bacterium
GCAGTTATCCACAGGGTACGGTTTTGGGCTTTTTTTGGCCTCAATCAGCTTATCTTGACTTATCCTACCGCACGAAATAGGCGTTTCCGAGGGTCGCGGATTTACATGCTTTTTTTGGCCCAATTTAATGTTCCTCTCATCTTTCAAACCCTTGTTTCAGAGCCCAAAATTAGCCGTTTTCGGCTTTAATCGTACCCAATTAGGCTTAGCTGGCTTCAATTGATTTTGCTTTGTTTTTTCATTTTGCAAACCGCTTTGTCACGCGCTAAAGTCCGTACATTACAATTAGTAAGAGACACAGTATGCAAATCAAAAGTTTAACCAATCAGCCGGCAGCCACTATTTCACCAAACACAGTGACGCATTGTCTCGCCTACATACACTATTATACACCAAAATGGCTTTCAAGGGGATGTCCAATTGCTCCCAAACATTGTCGATTGTTAGCTGCACGTATCGATCTACCGCAGGCAGAGATGCGTTCTTTAAGACAACATCCAATTCTGGCCGCCCATCTGGCACTTTTACTGACAACTGGCTATATCGAGAGTAACAGTAACAAGTGGCGCCTGACTCCAGCCGCCCATAACTGGCTAAATCTTGCAGCCGATGAACAATTACCAGGCTTGTTAGCCCAAATCGGCTGTTCTGATCTAGAACCGGTTTTTAGCCGCTTTTTTGCACAAGAATCAGCGCTGCTTGCAACTTTTTTGCAGCAAACATTACAACGCCAAACCGAACTATGGGCAGGATCAGCACAAGAACCTGCTAAATGGTCTGACCGTTCTTCAGATTGTTGGCAGCTTGTGTTACCATGCCGTCTTACCCCATGGCTGCTTTTTCATTTGCTGCAACTGGGCATATGGCAGCAAGGTCATATTATTGCCTGTTCACCAATCACGTTGGCTGCGGCACCAGCACGCCATTATGGCTTTGAAAAGATTCGTTGGTTACTGGAAACGGCCACCCAGCAAGCGCTCTCTACAGCACGCAAAAATCAATTACACGCCTGGCTGCGCCGCGCCAACACCTACCGGCTGCGCGGCAATCTGCTTTCAACCGCCCAACCAGAGCAAATGACCGCCTTACGTGCGCAAAAACGGCTGCGTGGTCTCATTCTAGAGGATCTGGCACCGCGCCATGCTTTCATTGATCGTACCAAACTACCGCAGCTGCAGAACTGGCTTGCTCGCCAGGGATACCCACTCAGTAAAAGTACAAACCCTGTGCCCACAGAACGGAAACCATCTGATGACCAAGATTATCATTGGCTGGGATTACGCCTGTTAAACGGGTTGCAAGCGTTTGTGCCCGGCAATGTTAGTGCCGGCGCAGCGCATGCGCAGATTCACCAATTGGAACAACAGATGGAACCTATGCGGGTTGATGAGTTAGAAAATATTGCCCAACAGATGCTCGCTGATCTTGCTTCCGTTACGCAGGGACGTGATGCTTTTTTCCCGGCATATAACGTGGTGCCACCAGAATGGATCGCACAGATTGAATCGGCAATAGCTGCAGAAACTCAACTGCATATCGCTTACCAGGCTTTGGGGCAGCCGGAACCGCGCCCACACAGCGTTGAGCCACTCTGGTTGGAAAAACAAGGCGAACTATATTATCTACACGCTTATAGCCTGCGTGCTGAAGCAAATCTTGTGTTTCGGCTTGATCGAATCGTGACTTTAGCCTGCGGACACTGATACGGGAAGGCAATGTTTTTATAGGTATTTTCTGTATCAGTATCCAACGATTTTTTTGATTTTGGGTGACTCGGATGAAAAGAAACTCGGACTGGGCAAAATCCACAGCTGTGTTTTTTCTATCCGTGCCAACAAGGCTTTTTGATCGGCTTATATTCAAACAATCTCAACCGGCTCTAAATATTGGGCCATATCTTTGCCAATAATTTGTCTCTTCTTTTGACAATCGGCACAGAGCGGGTAAATACGGACGCTTTCCCATTCTTTTTTGGAAACGAGTGGTCGCAAACGGCGCTTGAGTTCGGCCGTTTTACGCCGGTCTAAGTCACATTCAAACACGCTGTATTGCACCCGATAACCATATCCTTCCATAATCCCCATCACTTTGCGCCGCCGTTTATCGTCGCTAATGTCATAACAAATTAATGTACGCATGCTTGTCTCCTGGTTGGGTAGTCTTATATTTTTATGGTGCGATTTTCCAAATCGCGTCTGAACGATTTGGAAAATCATTTTATTAATGGACTATTTTTTGAACCATTTCCATGATGTTTTTGTTGTGGCGGGCGGCATGCTGACGGTACGGCCATTAATTGCTTCTGTTGCCAGCGCGTCGGCAAGACAATTGGCTGTGCGGGGTATGTGGCGGAATGTTACTTGTTTGAATTGGGTAACGGCCGTACCGTCAACAAAAACTGGTAAACAGAAATGTGTCATAACAGCTCCTAAGTAACTGAGGGGTGTGCATACTAAATTAC
>JAGRDI010000602.1 GCA_020432765.1 Anaerolineales bacterium
TGGGGAAGAATAGGTGATCCACTTTTGCCACTATTGTAAGATGAACCGGATTCTTCTGCCTGATGCCAAACAAAAGCCGTACCGCATCGCCCGGGAGTTCATTCGCTGCGTTGGCAGCGTGTGAGGCTGTGCGGAATTTACTGAGACACGGGCTGTCAGGCCTATATTTGTGACATGTTTGCAGCTTCCCGGGCGGCTCCGCTGTGGACAGGCTCTAACTGGCTCCCAATTGGTCTGTGACAGGCACTTTTCAGTTGCCGCCTAAACACGACCGATAGTTCAGTTTACCATGATGTCGCACGTCAGTATAATGACAAATGTCATAATCTTGTAATCATGCAACCAGGTCTTGATTTCCGTTCACGCCCATGTTAATATGATAATTGAATACATGTTTCTCAATTGGGTGGTAACGGGCAAGCCAGCGTACCATCACCCAAATTGTGCTTTAAACAGAGTTTCTGTTTATCGCAAAAGGAGCCGCCCCAAATGGTATCAAAGGATCGCTGAATCTTTCCATTATTGCGTGCTGTTTAACTATTCCTGGGAGAATATAAAAATGAAAAAGCTCGTTTCAAAACAAAGTTTATTGTTCGTTTTGATTGTATTTATCGCGCTTGCCACATTTGTGCCTTATGCGGCGGCAGAAGTTGAAGCCCAATGCACGACTGGTTCAAGTGGATTTTCTGACGTTCCTAATTCAAGCGTATTTTGTACGAATGTACGCCGTTTGGCCCAATTAAATATCACCTATGGCTGCGGAAATGGCATGTTTTGCCCCAACGATTATGTGACTCGTGGTCAAATGGCAGCCTTTATGGATCGTCTCTCACAAGCACATACAACCGAAGATATACCCTATCTTTTTGAACTCGATCATGCTTTTGTGGGATCTCCGTATGGAGATAGGGTTGCGCTTTCTGCCAGGGCACATTCAGGAATCGCTGGAGTGTTCTCAAGCTATGGCAGCGAGACCGCTCATGATGGTCTTGTTGGCACTACAAATAGCACAAGCAGTATTTTAGCTGGCGTTTATGCTGTTAATGGAGGTCCGGGAGATGGTCTTGAAGCCAATTCTAGCTATGGAAAAGGTGTGGAGGCTAGAGGCGGAACTCATGGTGTTCAGGCGTATTCATCTAGCAGTGATTATGGCCATTTTGGTGGTTGGTTTAGTGGGCCAAACGGCATATGGGCACAAACAGGAAACGCTTCAGCCGATGGCGTTTATGCAAATTGTGAATCTGGTGGTGCCTGCTGGGGTGTAAGGAGCCGGGCTGACAGTTACGGCGTATACGCTGCCACAAATGATGCCAGTAATAATTATGGCCTTTACACACCCGACAACATTTATGTAGGTGGCAATTGTAATGGCTGTGTGATCACTTACATCGTACAAAATGGTGGCGATACAGAGTTAACGCGTGGCGATCTGGTTTCCATTCATGGCATCGCGCCTTCCATTGATGATTCATCATCGCCTACGATGCTTGTCACGCATACAAACAGTAACAATGCAAATGCCGTCATTGGTGTGGTTCAAGATACGCTTGAAATTGAGATGGTCACGAAAGCAGATGTAACCTTCGCTGAAGTTGAAGTTCCTGACCCGCGTGGCGAAGGTACAGTAACTGAATGGCAAGAAATGGTGACCGAATTCCAAGCTCCGATCCATCATTTAGTTGACCGTGCTGCTCAAAATGGCGATTATGTCGTCATTGTTGTGCAAGGTCTGGCACAAGTGAAGGTTAATGAAGCTAACGGCCGTATTGCAGTAGGCAGTTTATTAGGAGCCGGTGATTCTGGCAAAGGTGTTTTACTTCAAATAAGCGGCACGCAAAATGCCTTGGGTATCACGCTTGAAGTACCAGATGCAAGCGGTTTGGCTTGGACAATGGTAGAAATTCGACGCTAATTGAAGTGACTTAGCTAAAAATTTAATATGGCCCAAAAATCGTGAAGCCAAAAATCTTACCAGAACTCCTGGCTTCACGATTTATATCTTTTTTACTCACCTGTTCGTACCTTAGGAGTGAGTGCGTCATTGACGATCCTGGTAATAAACACGTCTTCGCCGATGACTGCGGTGAGGAAAGCGTTCCCTAGAACACCCTCATAACATCCTATTCTGCTGCCTCTGCACCTAATAGTTGCAATAGTACCGGGTAGACAATATCAGGGCGACTTGTCGCTCTATCCACTGAAATGAGGTCGTGTGCCAAACCAAGTTCTTTCTCAAAAACATAGGTGTCCACTTCTGCATTTTCATGTTCCCGCCAAATATTGACAAGGTCAAGCGTCACTTGATTATTGACCGAGCGATCATTTGCATTGTTAATCACCA
>JAGRDI010000603.1 GCA_020432765.1 Anaerolineales bacterium
GCGCAATAAAGTCAGCAATTTATGGTTAAATTCTCGTTCTTTCTCCGGATCACGTAATGCATGGAAGGGATAACGCTTGTTGACTAATTCTTTGCGGTGTAGGATGAGCGGTTCATCAGGATGGGAGTTGAAATACTTTGTTTTTAATGCTTCTACGGCTGGAAATACGGCCGTTTGCACATAACCCAGTTCCATAATTACGCCGCTTAAGCTCAAATAACGGTGATTGGGGTCTTTGGAAGCATTCAAATCTGAATTGCCAACTTCATCAACGTAAAGGCGATGCTTCATATAAGCTCCAAAAATATATGCTGTGAAGAGTACATTACTTATTTGTCACATGGCTTGCTTGCGTAATCATTTACCACATTTCCAGATCGTACTCATCTTCTGGAATGCCAGCACTGTCAATCAATGAATCACAAATACGCTTAACATTATCAGATGAGAGATTGACATATATCCACCAACCGTTAGACAATTGACGGCAAGTTCCCTGGAAAGGCTCGAGGCTGAAATAGCTAGACACATCTTCTGTAACGGCCGTAAAATCATCACTGATTTGGGCCACACATTCAGCAGTTTGATGAGCGACATCACGCCAACTTTTGACCTCAAATATTTCACCTAAAATGGTCAATGATTTAGGCCGTTCTTGCCAACCCCTCGGCTCCGGCGCATCGCCTAATGACGGCCATATTGCCAAAGTTTGCTCAGCTAAATAAGCTGCTCGTTCACGAATCATGGCGCCATTCCATATATCAGGGCCGTTTTGAAAATAATTTTTATTGAGCAACAACCCATGATTTTGGAGGATTGCTTTTTTATCCGCGTAAGGCGCATTCGATAACGTTGAGTTCCATTCTTGGGTCACCAAAGTCAAGTTACCCAAGGTGTGCAGCAATTCGTAATCCTGCATCAGGTTTTCACCCAAAGCTTGTTTCCACTCATCACTTGGTTTTTGCGGCATGATGTGTTCAATCGTGGCATCTCCATCAAGTTGCGTATAGGCGCCGGTTCCTGCCGATAGCTGTCGATTGATCGTTTCCAGAATAAATGTCAGCCGTGGACGGCCGCTGCTGCTATACAACTTTGCCATCTCTGCCGCCTGCCTAATACGGACATCACTGGGATAGTTCTTTGTCAAAATCGCCTGACGTAAGGTTGTCCCAAATTGATTTGTATCTACATCTCTGGCCAGGGTAGGGAACATTTTATTGAGATAATTGGTTGATTCACGCACCAGTACACGACGCACAAAATAGTTCTCCAGCAAAGTTAGCCCTTCCAAAAAATCTGCGCGACTGATCTCTTGTTTGTCCTTGGCATCAAATGCAAAAAGTAGAAAAGGGTAAGCGGTTGAAACTTCCAAAACATGTAAACGCTGCAGTTGTTCCCTAATTTCTTGGTCCGGCTCATTTTCCGGACGCAACAGTCGATTATAATATTCAGCAAACCGCTTTAACACGCTAATCTCTTCGATAAATCCTTCTGTATCGAGCGTTTCGCCTCTATCGCGGAAGCGGGAATAGACATGTTCTTCATTGCACAGCACACCGGCATGGTAGGCCAGATAGTGGCGCAAAAAAGCGGTTAATTCGCCAAGCCGCGAACGGCCGACGGTGCGCCGTTCTTGTAACATTTCTTCGATGGGCGACCAGAGTTCCTCGAAGACGCGGGTCTGGTGCGTTTCAGGCAATTTCATGGCGATATAGTTGCGTACCAAATCGGCCTGGGTCAATGTTTTGCCCTTATAATTGAGACTTTCAAAGATTTCATACGGCCGTTCATTCTGATTCAAATCAATAAACACCACCTGTAAACAGTTCATCACCACAATAAAAAGTTGATTGGGTTCAAACTTGCCTTGTTGAAAGCGTGTGTGCAGATCCTTCTGAAAATAGGCATATGCCAGCGGAATCTTGGAATCCACATTGACTGGTACCGGCCGGTTCTTCAAAATAGCCAGATAACTGGCCTGATCGCTGTATTTTTTGGTAGGCAGGAGCTTGTAATACAACAAGCCGGGTTCATCCTCGTTGATCAGCACCCGTTGAATGCGTTTGTACAGTTTGGCATCACTTTCACGAACCAATTGCCCCAAAGCATGTAAAAAGAGAGAAATCGTTGTGAGCCGCTGCTGCCCATCGACCAGCCGAAAAACAGGCACAGTGCCGTTGCGTGTGCCGTCGTTGATCACCACCAACGCACCCATAAAATGCTCCGGTGGTTTTTTGTCATCATACACGTCATAAATACTGAAAATATCTTTCACCAGCAGTTGCCAATTTTCTTTCTCCCAGGCATATTCGCGCTGAAAATGGGGCAGCACATAATGAATATCACCACCAGAGCTAAACACTTTGTTGATTTTCAGGCTGTCTGCTTTCATGAACTAATTTCCCTCTTTGTCATTGGTGAATAAATCATCAACCATGCGGTATTTGATGTCGTAATTGATGCTACGGCCAGCGAAAGAATTCCCCGGCTAAAATCTTAAACCTGTTTGAAACAGGTTTTTTCGCGCCAGACCCCTAATTCATTTGGGGGTCATTCCTCATTGGTGAATAAATCATCGCCCATGCGGTATTTGATGTCGTAA
>JAGRDI010000604.1 GCA_020432765.1 Anaerolineales bacterium
CGGCAATTGATGTGGCCGGTGCAGGCGGAACTTCGTGGAGCCAGGTAGAAATGTATCGGGCACCCACGGCGCGTTTAGCACGGGTGGCAGGTGCATTTATCGACTGGGGAATACCAACGGCCGTTTCTATCCAATATTGTCGTGAAGTTGCACCCCATTTACCCATTTTTGCCAGCGGTGGAATTAAAAATGGCATTGATGTTGCCAAATGTATGGCGCTAGGAGCCAACCTCGTTGGTTTGGCTGGAGCCTTTCTACGTGCAGCCGATAAGGACGGCGTACCCGGTGTCATTGAATTAGCTGAGACCCTCACAGATGAATTACGCATCTCAATGTTTTGCAGTGGTGCGGCCGATCTCACTGCTTTGGCTGAAACCAAATTAATTTCACATTTTTAATAGACGAACCGGAAAAATCATTACATGTCTTCAGAACTAAAAACCTATACCCAACTAATGTTACCTGCTTTAGAAACTGAAATGCGTACTGTACTACACGCCAACGGCACGCCGCCGGATGCGCTTTATGGCATGATGCAGTACCATATGGGTTGGCTAGATGCCGATTTCAACCCGATACAAACGAACAGTGGCAAACGCATACGGCCGCTGCTCTGCTTACTCACGACTGAAGCCGCCGGTGGCAGCTGGGAACAAGCTTTACCCGCTGCGGCTGCAGTTGAATTGCTGCATAATTTTTCACTCATCCACGATGATATCGAAGATGGCAGCGAAACCCGGCGGGGACGTTTGACCATGTGGAAAATTTGGGGCACTGCACAAGCCATCAACAGTGGCGATGCAATGTTTGCAGTCGCACATTTGGCACTTAACAACTTAATGAAACGAGACGTACCTGCGCAAACTGTTGTACAGGCGCTGCAGCGCTTTGATGTGACTTGTGTAGAACTCACCCAGGGGCAGCATGCGGATATGGATTTCGAAACCCGTGACAGTGCCACTGTGACTGAATATATCAACATGATCACTGGCAAAACGGCCGTTTTGTTAGCGCATTGCGCAGAATTAGGTGCATTAGTTGCGGATCAAGATGCTGCAACCATCACACATTACGCGGCCTTTGGCCGCAATCTCGGCCTGGCATTTCAAGTTATCGATGATATTTTGGGAATTTGGGGCGACGAAATCAAGATAGGCAAATCAGCTGCCAGTGACATCATCACGAAAAAGAAAACCTTGCCCGTTCTCTATGGGTTAGCTCAAAACCAACAACTGCAAGACCTTTACCTAAAAGCTGAACCGAATACACACTTTGTCGAAGCAGTCGTTGCCACCTTAGACGAATTAGGCGCCCGCGATTTTGCCATTCAATATGCAAAAGAATATTCGGCTAAAGCAATCGAGCATTTAAACGCCGCCCAACCGCAAGGCGACGCTGGACAAGCTTTATATGCGTTAGCCGATATGCTGCTAAAGCGCGATTATTAAGCAATCATGCAAAAACAAGATCGTCGTAACCGCTTTAGCCGTCCTGACCGTTGAAGCGGTTATTACAAACATAAATGGGAAGTTGTTTTTAGACGATCACCAGGTTCTGGTGCGTACTTCCCCCCTTCGTTTTGCGCCATCAAAAAAGGCTTGCGTGAACACGCAAGCCTTAAGCCGCTAGATGATGGGCCTACTAGGATTCGAACCTAGAACCCAGCGGTTATGAGCCGCTTGCTCTGCCATTGAGCTATAGGCCC
>JAGRDI010000605.1 GCA_020432765.1 Anaerolineales bacterium
GTTATCCTGATTTATGTGTTTTTGACGGCAAAGATACACTTTTGAATTAAAAACTGGATACTGGCGTTTTTATTTTACCAGAGGAGACATGTCAGGTTTTATGATCAATTTGTTCACACGCTGCGCGTGGTAGAAACCTGACATGTCTAGAATTCACCAGACTCCAGTTAAAAACAGGTGCTGTACAGTTACAGATAAATTACGATCAGCCGTTTACTCGATCATTATTGGTGCTAATAGCAAGCGGTCCGCAACGGCCGTTTCTGCCTTATTCCATATCGATAACCGCTGCCCACTTGCCTGATGATAAACCCCAATCTCCACCTGGTATTCGCCCGGTGGTGTTTCTGGTGGAATCCAGAGCGGCATATAACTCAACAAGGTTTCGCCGCCGTCTGGATTCCAGAAGCTGGTCGGATAATCGTTGGCGTCGAAACCGGCGATGACCTGGCCATCGGCATCCAGCAGGTGGGCAAAAAATGTGTATTGCCGGTCTGGTTTTTGCAATAGCTGCCAATAAAGAGTGAATGCAAGGGTGTTGCCGGGAGAAAGAACGGCCGTATCATTATCATGTCCCATAAACAACAAAACATCCTCAAAATTGACCGGTAAATCAATGGGGTTGCTCAAACCTTGTGGATCACCGGCTTCAAATGTCGTGGCCCATGACCAGGCAGCCGGGGATTGATCAGAGGGTATGGGAGGAGCGGCCGATTCCCAACGATAAACCGAAAATACTGGACGCTCAAAGCGGTCTAAACCAGTTTCGATGTGCTGCAGCGCGGCGGCGGACAGCAAAGCGGGTTGGGGCTCATTTTCATTAAGCAAGATGTAGGTAGCGGCCGTATCGGGCGGCGGCAAGGGCAGACTTTGGCGTGCATCAAACCAATGGATGCCGTCATATATCTCTGGCGCTAATAAAGCCAATGTAGGATGCTGCATATACTGTGTCGAAAGATATAGGTCGCTGTTGATAACGGCCGTTTGTAAGTAAGCGTCCGATTGCAGGAATTCTGCAACATAAACCATTGCCACGCGGCGATCATCGTCGTTGCGCGGCGTCTGATGCCAGATATTGAAATATGCATTGAAGGTACGTAACGTCAGCCAAGCGAACGTTAAAATGACGGCTATATTGGCAAACTGCAGCACAGTTTTGTGATCTTTTGCGTGTTTTTTTAGCGCTTTTAAGCCTGCATCCAGTGTGATCGCCGGGAAAATGTAGACGGCGGGCAAGACACCAATGGCACGCTGGTAATACGGCAGAGATTCGGCCGAGAGGATCATGGGCAGCAGCATGATCAACATCCAAAGCGGCAGTGTCAGGTAAGCCACACGCTTTCGACCGTGACTGCGCCAGGCACGCCACAGCGCCAAGAGGAGTCCGGCATAAAACAGCAGGCCATCCAACAAGCCAAAGACAGGTTCACCAGAAATGTTAAAACGAAAATTGATGTCGCCCCATACCGTCCACATGCGTGCAGTTTCTTTGATGCTTTGCCACAATCGTGCACCCGGATCACCACCGGCCCATGCGGGTGAAAAGATGGAAATTTGCGCCGCACGGCCGAAAAAGGCATCAGGGTTTTGCCAGAAATAGATGCCCAGCGGCAGAAAAACTATAAAGGCTGTCAGTGCAGTCACAGCGAGTTGGGGGAGGTGTCGGCGTGTGTTTTGGAAGTCGAAGAGGAAAGCCAGCAAGACGATGGTGACGATCAGAAAGGGAAAAAGGCGAACGGCCGTGTACGTATACTGTGTCAATCCTAGAAAGAAACCGGCGCCAATGAAATATAACCAATTGGAGTTTAACCACAGAGAGCGTGGAGAAAGATTGGTTGATTTCCTACGTGCTCTCTGTGGTGAATTTAACCCTCGGAACAAAAGATAAATGGCAGGCAGCTGTACCAATGGTTGGATGACCGCCCGGTAGCCGTTGCGACTAGCGATGAGATGCCAGAGTGAAACCGCCATAAACGCCGCCGCCAACAGTCCAATACGCCGGTTAAACAGCTCTTTGCTCGTTGCATAGGTCAGTGCCACGGTGAGGATGCCAATGAAAGCCGACAATAGCCGCCCAACGAAAATGCCTTCACCCATCAAAGCGACAAACACAGTTTCTAGATAAACAAACAACGCTTCGCGTCCGGTAAATGCAGAGAAGAAAACTGGCAAATATTTACCTGCCAGCACATCACGTGCCATCAACGCCTTCGTTGCTTCGTCAGGATGCCAGCCAAACGGGACAGATGCCAGCTTATAGAGCCGCAAAAAGGCGGCTAGAATTATTGTTATTAATGCGAGTAGGATAAATTTGAAGTATCTAAAGGACATAGATAACAAAAAACGTGAAACGCGACTTGCTGATACGTCTCACGTTTAAAAAATGATGTACGAAAAAAATCAAGTTGCTAGAATTTTGAATGGATTGTATATGGTTAATGTCTCCTCAATCAGTTGTCTATCTTGCAAATCTTCAGAATAGAGGGAGGGGCATCCAATTTCCAGAGCTGCAAATATGATCAAGACCTTGATTTTCACATTTCTGATTTTTAATCTATTCTGTTCCAAACATAGATATTTGGGCGAAATCGGCTGGGGACAGTTGGGTTTGTGTTGTGTTGCTAGGTGTGAAAGCACTGAGCCAAGTTTCTTGTTCACCAGCTTCTGGCCAGACGAGGTCTAGGATACGGGTGTGGTTGGTTGCGCCGACAGGCGCACCGCCTATACGCCATTGCTCCGCTTCTGGCACGACATCGCGTATGCGCATCACGCCGCCGCTGGGGAAGCCTTCCTGGCTCATGACACCGGCGGCAAAGTGCCAGTTTTCGGGGTCGTCACCGAGGATTGCTTTGGGAACCCGAATAGTGACTTTGCGTTGGCCGGGATCGGTGAGGATTTGGAATTCGCTGGCCCCGGCGATTTCGCTGACATCCCCTTCCGCAGGCACATAGACGCCTGATGTCCAGCCTTCAGCGGTGATAGCATAATCCCAACGGTACTCATCGCTGAAGGATAGATTGCGACCGGGCAGCATAGCTGTGCCACCGTTTTGATCGCCATCAATGTCAATGTAGATGTCGAGAGTTTGTAGGGAGAGACCATTGCCGGAATCCCATACATTGTCTACTGGACCGCGCAGCCAAAATTTGAAGACGATATCCTCCTCATCGTAACCGACCTGAAATTGGGTGATGTCGAAGTTGCCGCTGTTGAAGACGCTGTCGCCGGGATAAATGTAGCTGCCGGGGCCATAGTCGTCATTTTCAGGATCGGCGATGTCGATGAGCACGGTTGTCGTTCCTAGATCGGGTACATTCACAACGGCCGTTCCCAAACCCGGTACCTGATCCACATCATCCTCCGTTTCGGTGTAGATAGCGCGGAAAGTGATTTGCGAGCCTTCGTCAATGTTGCCCAGCGCCGTTAACGGTACGGCCGTTTCCACCACACCATCACCCACAGCTACCAAACCGGGCGGATTGTCATCGTTTTCGAGTATGACCTGCTCGCCGCTGCTGTTGCTGTTCTGAACGGCCGTCCAACTATCTCCATCTGCCGCATAAAACGCTGCCGTCGTGAGAGCCCCATTCTCAAAACTTATTTCTACCATGCGATTAGCCGGGAAGCCCAGCAGCGTGCCGCCCTGACTGAAATTGTTGACATCGCCGCTGCCGGGCGCACCCAGATAGATTTGCACGCTGCTTGTGGCTGGTGGAACTTCAAAATCAAGGCTGGAGGTTGGACGCAAATAGAGATAATCCTTGTCGAAACCATAATCGATGCCATCAAAATAAGGCACGCCGGTTGCCATCACACCGCCGGACGCACTGTAATAGCCGGCTGCATCCCATTCACCTTCATCAGTAACGCCGTCGATTGTGGGTGTGATCAAATCTGTCGCCGCACGGTCGGCAGAGGCAGCTTGTTCGGGAATAATAGGCACATCTAAAATCGCGGGTGGCTCCTGTTCGAGCGCGAGATAAACTTGTTTGAGCGTTTCACGGTATTGCCGGTCGAATGCACTGTCATTGCCCGATTCCTGGTCAGAGCCATACCACCAGAACCAATCGGACCCTTCAGCGGCAAACATGTAGGTTACGGCCGTTTCTATCTGTTCCGGGGTCACAGCATCGCTGTGTGAACCGCTGAGATAGGGCTGCAAGAAATCGCGTGTTTGCGTTAACAGCTCCCAGGCGCGATTCTCTTCCTCTTCGCCTATCCAGGTGCTGAAATCCGCATTGATCCACGAACCGGCCCACAACTCGTCGATTGTAGGCTGGTCAGGCGCGATTTCCAGAAATTCGCTGGGTGTTACGGTCGTGATCAACGGATCGTCATTCAGCATTTGATACAGTGTGTGTAAGAATTCTTTGCCGTCATTGTCGTAATGTTCCCATGCATTTTCGCCGTCTAAGATGACAGATACCAGATGTGGTCCTTCAGCACCGCTTTCTTCAAGTTGAGTGCGAATGGCG
>JAGRDI010000606.1 GCA_020432765.1 Anaerolineales bacterium
GTCTGTTCTTTGGCCTCAACCACCATTTTAGCCGCTTCCAGACGGCCGCGTTCGGCTGGGAAAGCTTGCACAAGTCCCATCGTAATGTCACGCACGCTGCGGGCAATGACGCCGCTGTTACCTGTGTTGCTGGTGCCGCACGCTTTGAGTGCATTGAGCGCAATGCGTTCAGCGGCTTCACAAACTTCACCCTTGCACATGCGCCATTGCAAAACGACCCGTTGTTTAGGCAGAATAGGAGGATCGGCCGTTTCCAATTCTAATTGTCGTCGCAGCCATAAATAAGCTGTTTCCAGATCGACGGTCATTTTACCCAACAGCTCCTGGTGGAATGGGCTGGTGGCGATTGCTTTACCAGTGTCGCGGAACTTCATATTGGTTGTGAATTCAAGCGCATAATCGTAGACCCGTTGTGCGGCACCCAAGTAACAGGCGATGCCTGCTAACTGATTGCCCACAAAACTGCCCCGGCTCATTTGCAACATACGTACAAATGCACCCGGAATTGCGAGGGCATCAGTATCTTTCACAAAAACGTCCTTGAGAATGATGCCATGTGTTGCGGTTGCACGCATGCCTAATGCATCCCATTTCTGACGTTCGGAGATACCTTCTGCAGCGCGACCAACGAAAAACAGCGCAATGCCATCTGCTGAATCAATGCCGGCGATTTTAGCAGTAACCAGATATTCATTGGCAACACCGGTTGCACAGCCAAAGCTTTTAATGCCATTTAACAGCCAGCCGCCGGCGGTTGGGGTTGCCGTGGTAGAGATGAAGACGGCACTGGTTGAAGATTTGACTGATTCGCTGGCGAAATTTGCCAACCACAAACCTTCGCGCCCCATTTTTGTGAGTACTTTTTCAGCGAAATCGCGTACTTTGGGAATCTCTTCTGCAGAGAATAATCCAGCTTCGATGGCTTCCAAGGGCAATAATCCGCGTGAGGCGCTGCTGCAATGGAAAAAGTAGGCCAGCGCAGTTGAGGGGCATGCTGTGGCCATGGCAAAAGTTGTTGCTGCCAGATCGCGAAGTCCACCTCCCAAGCCGCCGTATGTTTCCGGGACGATCATGCCCAGCAGCCCGGCTTCACGCAGGGTTTTAATGTGGGGTAAATAAAATTCACCGTTGGCATCCGCTGCTGCGGCAGCTTCACGCAGTGCGGGCAAGACAGTTTCGACCCGTTCGGCACGCACCCGTTCGGCGGATGTCATGTCCTCAACAAATAGCCCTCCGCTGAGTTTTTCCATGGTTGTCTCCGTGTTTTGACGAATGACAGAGGATGAATGACCGAATTTTCAGTTTTCCGTCTTTTGTCATCTGTTTTTCTAGCTTTCGTAATCGACTGCTATGACACTGTCCATCACATTGCGAATATGTTCTAGTACTGGCACATGCACAGGGTGTGTTTGGTAAGTTTGCAAATCATCCAGGTTGTTGAAGCGGGCGATGAGACCGATGTCATAGGAACGTGTGGAGCGGATGACATCCTGACCGACTTCGAGTGATTGCAGGATTGGAATTTTATCTGCCATAGCGCGGATTTTGTTAACGGCCGTTGCCATATTCTCCGCGCTTGGTTGCTTTAATTTTATCAAGACAATATGTGTGATCATGTTGTTTCCTCCACTTGTTTTTGTATGCGTTCCCACATTGCTTTGAGGGCGAAGATTTCACCGGTATGGCGCATAGCATCAATGATGGTGAGGCGATACCAGAAATAAACGGGCTTGCCGCTGCCCATGCCTTCTAAATTTTGTGCCAAACCATCCTCAGGTAAAGCTTGTAGGTGTTGGGTAAGCGCAGTGTAGGTTTCGTTGAAATAGGCGCGGTAATTGGCGGCGGTCATTTGGGGGATTTCGGCGACATCTTCCTGGGTGAAGCCGGTTAACATGCCGCTGCCCATCCAGCCTTTGCCCATGGGATTATAACTTGTTGTTTCAGCCCAACCAGATGTGAACCAGGTTTGTTCCATAGGGTTTTTGCCATTGAGGATGATGGTGACCGTAACGTCGGCGATACGTGCCAAATGCCAGACCGTGAGGCCGATACTGTTGGCTTCATCATCGGCTTGCCAATGTAAACAATCATCTGGAATGTCTGTCATCACTTTGTTGATGGCTTTTATCTGTGATTTGAATAGGTCGAGTAATAGGTCAATGTCACGCATGTTGGTTCTCCTGAATATAGATTGCACCACAAAGGCACAAAGGTAAAAAGTAAATAGAAGAAAAGACGATAACTATTTTTTGATAAACGGCCGTTTCTGATAAACACCCAGCGGCGGCCCGACAATCTTGCCATTATCATAAATCAATTTGCCACGCAGGAAAGTTTTTTTGACCTTGCCCGTCAATTCTTGCCCCTCAAAAGGCGTGAACCCTTGCTGCGATTTGGATTCGGCTGCACGCACGACAAATGTTTCGTGCGGATCGAGTAAAACCAGGTCTGCATCATAACCGGCAGCGATGTCACCTTTGTTGAGCAAACCATAACGCTGTGCCGGATTCCAACTGAGCAGTTCGGCCATGTGGTTATAAGACATGCCACGTTTGCTGCCCTCACTGAAAACGCCGGAAAGCAGATATTCGGTGCCGCCAAAGCCGGATTTAGACATCCAAATGTCATCTGGATGGTCGGCGCTGTATTTGATTTCGCTGCGGCAGCACGCATGATCACTGACAATCCAGTCCACTTCGCGGTTGAGTACTTTTTCCCACAGAAATTCGACATCTTCACGGGGGCGAATTGGCGGGTTGACTTTGGCCAACACCTGGGTGGGCGTATCGACATCGAGCAGCAGATGGCCGACAGTGACTTCGCGGCGGAAGTTGATGTGTGGGAAGAGGTCTTGCATCATCAGTGCGGCTTGCACAGCTTTGCGGGAGCTGAGGTGCAGCAGATTGATATTGAGGCAGTCGGTTTCATAAGCCAAATAGGAGGCGATAAAAACGGCTAGCCCTTCGGAGTGGGGTGGTCGTGCGGCGTTATACGCATGCAGCCCTTTTAATTTCCCGCCGCGTTCAACCAGAGCCGTATATGCGTTGAGAATATCGGCGATTTCGCAGTGCAGGCTGAGGCTGATGTAGGGGGCTTGCTGTGGGTATTGCTGCAACATTTCGGTGATGCGTCGCATGATGAATTCGAAATGAGCAAAATCATAACGTTCGCCAGCTTCGAGTTTGAGGAAGTTATGCTGCTGGTCGGAACGGCCGTGTAGTCCATGACCGCCATAAAACATAAATATCTTGAAAGACGAGACACCAAAATCTTGCAGCAACATAGGCATTTCCTCGATATGTTGTTTGTTGATTGGTGCGAGATGATAGCCGTAATCGACCCAATATTTGCCCTGCGAGATGTTGAGAACTTCGGGAAAAAATTGCTTGTAGGGGCCGCCTTTGTTCAAATAATATTCGCCGGTGCGGAAATAGGTTAACGTCGTGGTGACGCCACCCATTGCAGCCGCTTTGCTCTCGGTGATGGCATCTTCCGCTAGCGGTTGGTAGATACCGACATGGGTATGAGCATCTACGATTCCTGGAAAGGCCAGTAAATTGTCGCCATCAAAAACTTTTTTGGCGTTTTCTGCAGGGATAACAGGTGCGATTTGGGCGAAACGGCCGTTTTTGATACCCACATCCAATAAATCTACAACGTTGTGATTTGGCCGTACGATGCGGATGTTTTTGATTAGCAAGTCAAGTTCAGTCATGTATTCCTCGTAATATGTTGTGGCTATGTGACAACTATTTTTGCGGTTGTCAGCGCTTGAATTTCGTTTGTTGTGTACTCCAATTCTGTTAAAAGTTCGGCCGTATCAGCGCCAACGTGGGGTGGATTACTGCGTAAATTCCATTTTTGATCGCCGAGTTGGATGGGTGTGCGCGGTAGTTTGGTTATACGGCCGTCAGGCAAGATGGTTTCTAACAAACCGCTGCTTTGGGTCAGATGTGGGTCGTCGAATAAATCTTCGGGATGCGCAATGGGTGAAAAAGGGAGATCGGCTTTTTCGCATAGGTGCAGCAGTTCTGTTTTAGACATAGTAGCGAACATGGTGCGAAGTTCCGGCAGCAGCCAATCTTGATGGAGAACACGGCCGTTATTGGTAGATATACGCTCGTCTGCCAATAAATCCGGGCGTGCGAAAGTTTCACAAAAACGCTGCCATTGTTTGTCACTGGTTACACCCACGAAAACACGTTCACCATCTTTAACGTCAAACTGGTGATAAATGCCCCAGGCGCTCACACGGGCAGGCATGGGGGGGACGGGTTGGCCGGATACGGCCGCATATGCCATATGTTGTCCCATGAGAAATACGGCCGTTTCAAACAAGGTGCTTTTAACCATCTGTCCCTTGCCGGTTGTTTCACGTTCGCGTAAAGCCAATAAAACCCCCATTGCGCCATACATGCCGGTCATAATGTCGACGACCGAAGCACCTGCACGCAAAGGATCGCCAGGACGTCCGGTCATGTAGGCCAAGCCCGACATCATCTGTACGACCTCATCGAGCGCTATGCGTTTTTCATACGGACCAGGCATGAAGCCTTTTAAGGTGCAGTAGATAAGCTGCGGGTAAGGATCACATAAATCATCGTAGCCAAAGCCGAGTCGATGCATGGTACCGGGGCCAAAGTTTTCGATGAGGATATCGGCCGTTGCTAATAATTTATGCACAATCGCTTTGCCTTCTTCAGTTTTGATGTTGACAGCGAGGCTTTTTTTGTTGCGATTGGTGTAAGGTGCAAAGCCCACGCCAAAGCCTTTGAGCTTGCGCGTGGGATCGCCGCCAGGCGCGGGTTCGATTTTGATGACCTCTGCACCGAAATCGGCCAGAAGAAGACCGGTGGTGGGGCCTAAAACGGCGTGGGTGAATTCGAGGACGCGGAGGTTGGATAGAGGTAGAGGGTTGGTCATAAAGTCGGCTCCGATTTGGTGTTGCGTATTGCGTATTGCGTATCGGACGACATAGGTACTTGAAAGTGTGCCTGATCTTTGCCAGAGGCCATACTGTATCCTTCTGCAATATTGCTGCTAATCTTTCCTGTGGCACGATAAAGTTGAGCTGATAATCGTAAAGTTCGTCGGTCTTGAGACAATTTTGAACTATCAAACCTGGCTAATTTGCCTGGAAACAACGCATGACGATACAAATTCATATTCCACAATGGTTCATTGATAATTTCAGATGGGATGGCTTTAAGCCAATTATCGTAAGTCATA
>JAGRDI010000607.1 GCA_020432765.1 Anaerolineales bacterium
AAGGGGACATCCGACCGCAAAATGTCGTGCGCAAGCTGGCAACACCGTTCTTCTCAATCCCGCACGCGAAAGAAGAAAAGTACGACTTCGGCACAGGACCGTTCACCGTGATGGCTTTAGTCAGCCCCGATACGACTGTAAATTCTCCTGCTCAAACAACATCAGACGTTAAAAACACCGGAGAAATTCAACCTGGGAACATTATTTCTAAGTTTGATCCATGCAAAACGGATGACGGTGGCTGGTCATTATCTATAACCGCTGATCGTCCAAAATGGTTACAGTCAATAATTGACGCATCCATTAGTGCACTTGAGGAAGAGAAATCTGCAAAAGAAGCGGAAAAAACCAGACTGGAAGGCGATGCACAACACAGTGTGGCAGATGTCAATCAGTTAAAAGCAATAATATTTGATATCGGTGTAGAAATTGTTGAGAAAAAAACTGACAAATACCTCTTTTTTACTTTGTTTAACCAAGATGGGTCATGTAAAGAGATGTGTGCGCCCTTGAATAACAAGTATTATATTAAGCGCAAACATGGCACTGAGATAGAAAATGATGCGGATGAAAGTACACGGGCTGGAACATTGTTTAAAAGATTTACCCATATGGTGGCTATAGTCAGAGATAGTTCAGGTGAATGCCATTTATACCTCAATGGTAATAAACTTGATCTTCTGAAAAACACCACCAGTACAGATTTGGTAAATGTGAGCAACGATCAACCACTTAACATCGGTTCAGTTCTACCAACTTCATCAGAAATAAAGCAGGCGGGGGTAGTGAGAAAAGTAGCACTTTGGAAGACTACTCTAACTCAAGCAGATATTGTCGAACAGATGAACTCCATGAGTGAGCCAAAACCCGGGACGAGTTGTGTTGGTTACTGGGATGCATGGCATCTCACATACGAAGATGAAAGCAATCAGGCTGGCTCTACAGAACGAAAAGACGGCAAAGATTTGTCTGCCGTCAAAAATGACATGCCGATTGATCAACGGATGACACTATCTGAAGTGTATATGGTTTTGCCATTTTACATGCAAGAGCAAGAAAATAACGTTTGGTGCTGGGCAGCGACTTCGGTATCTATTAGGAATTTTTACAAACCAGAACAGCCCATTACACAGTGCCAACTGGTTGAAAAAAGTTTTAAAGAAGGTAACGGTTTAGACCATGTACCTCTAGAGTTGAGAAATAAATTGAAAAATGGAACCGAAAGTTGTTGTGACGATGCACACCCAGCTAAGTGCAACTATGGGTATGTACCTGCATATGCATTAGATATTTATGGAATTAAGGGGGAATATGTAAACCCTTTTCCCAGAACGGTTAAACCATACCGAAAGGAAATCAACAAGTGGCAGCCGATATCACTTGGTACACAATCACACTTTGTAATAACCTCTGGAATTTATATCGTAGACCGTAAAAACGTAGACCGTAAAAACGTAGACCGTAAAAAATGGATAGTAATTAATGATCCCTATTATGGGGTTTCAACCGTGTTATTCGAAACCTTTACGAACAATAACTATAAGTACGTTAACGGTGAAATATGGCGCAATGGGATTAATTGTACAAAACCAAAACCACCAGAAGCAACAGTTCCAGCTTAAACGTTTAAAAGAAGGAGATTTTCTAAATGCCAATCAAGTTTGAAAATGCACCTGCTCCTAGTTTTGAGGAGCTCATAACAAATATGACCAATATAAATGCCGATCCCAATGATCACTCCTCCCACATGCCTCACAAGGTATTTATCATATCCATTGAGGATGTGCTTTCTGGAAAACGCCTTACGGAGGCAGAGCATGTCGCATGGCGTTATGTGTTTCGAGGAGATGATCAGAGCAGCCATGTTGCGGAAGTTAGCGTTGATGCAGCCAATGACAGCCACACCTTTCACCATATCAATCACGGCCGTCACGTAGATGGGTTTATCAAGTTGATTGAACAGATCAATGACCATACTTATGCCCATAAAAATTCAATTGTTTTAGAAAAAGAGTACGAAGTTAGCTTGCTACGCATTCCAAGATGTTATGTGATGGCGGTTTGGTTTAAGGGAGCCGATCATGAACATGAGTTTTTAGTGCCGTTGGCTCCTGTGCACAGCAATTTTGAAGCGGGGAGGCATTACGAACCGGATGAATTTATGGATTTGCTGGAAGTGACTGCTAGAGAGATGACTGCTAACCCTGCCGTTGTTCAACATGATGTTATTGATGAAGCGGTTGGTGAAGCAACGGCCGTTTCCGAAGATGATCTAACCCGCCTTCTTGGCATTGATGCCCGCACGGCTGCGATTCTCAACGAAATGGGTTTGAGTCGCTTTGCCGATGTCGCACAGGCAGACCCTGGTCAATTGATGGAAATTCTGGCAGAGGCCGGTTCTGAATACCGATTTGACGATCCGGAAATATTGCTAGAACAGGCTAAGTTAGCGGCCGGGGGAGATTGGCGCAAACTGCGCGGATTTCAAGCAATGCTGCGGCGTCGTTATGGTTTGAACGAGTAAAAGGCAAAAGGCTTTGTTTTTGGTGAACGGTGATTTATTTCGAGATGTATTTGACGCCCTCAATCCCTGCAAAATCTGCATCCTGCGTCCAAAGAGTCGCTCTTTTGGCGCGTGCGGTGGCTAGGATGATGCTATCAGCCATTGCAAGTTTGTAAGCGACAGTTCCCGCTCTTCTTTCTCTCGCTGTGGATCGGCATCAATCCCCTCCAATATTCCCAATGCTTCTTTAATGGGCGGACGATCACAACGCGCAGTGTTTGATTGTAGGGTATGAACATGACTTTGTGCCCCGGCTTTAGATTAAATTGCTCTCGTATTTTGCGTGGAATGACCACCTGATATTTGGAAGAAATTATCACAGTATTCATGCTTTACCT
>JAGRDI010000608.1 GCA_020432765.1 Anaerolineales bacterium
ATCCCCACTTAGGGGAAACTAGAGTAACAAGGATCAATTACAAACACATCAAATGAATGATCAAAAACCGCGTAAACAACAAAATTTAATCATCATTGGCCTCAGCGGTTGTCTTGTTGTGTTGTTATGCATTATGTGTGCAGGTGCTTTGGCGTTGGGCGGTCTTTTTTATTGGGAGCAAATCAACAGCGACAGTGTGGTACAAAATGCATTGGATGGTTCAGCAGATGGTTGGCTCAATACGGCCGTTCCCACATTACTCCCTACACCCACGCTCGTCAGCGGACTCAGCACTTTGCCACCAGGTTCGCCGCAAAATCTAACTCCAGAGGCAATGATTACAGATGCAGCGGCCACAGCCATTCCCACACCTTCCACCAACCCGCCAACACCAGAAGTTTTACCCACACCCACACCAGCACCGCTAGCCATGCATCTGCCGGCGCAAATCGAACAACAATTCATTGCACCAGATGCCTATCAAGATATTGCCACACTTTACCTTGCTGAATACCCGCCTTATGATTATTTTGAAACGGCCGTTCATTTAGGTAAACACGATTTAGGCGCACGGGCTTTTGCACGCCAACCTTATAACCAGGGAGATGTGCAGGCTTTTCAAACCGAATCCGGCACAGTCGAAGCAACACTCATCGTCGTGACTGACCACATTTATTTTTGGGTCGAAAACGGTCTCGATTTGGAAGAAACGGCCGTACAAACCGTTGTGACTCGCCTGGAAGAAGATTTTTATCCCCAACTTGCCTACCTTTTTGAACATGAATGGCAGCCCGGCATTGACGGCGATCCCCATTTTTCCGTATTACATCTCAACGGAACTGGCAATGATTATGAATTGGGCTACTTTTTCAAACAAGATGAATATCCCCGTACCTTGTTCAGCGAATCAAACGAACAAGAAATCGTTTATCTAAATATGGACCAGCTTGAATTGGGTAGTGATTTATATTACGGCACGCTCGTTCATGAAATCCAGCACCTCTTCCAATGGCATCTCGACAAAAACGAAGCCACTTGGCTTAACGAAGGGCTCTCGCAGTTAGCTGAATTGTATGTCGGCTTAGATACAGCTTGGGCTGATGCCTACCTGCAACAACCTACAACGCGGTTAAATAGTTGGGATTATGACGAGGAAAATATCGATGCCCATTACAGTGCCAGTTACCTCTTTGTGACCTATTTTTGGGAACAACTAGGTGATACGGCCGTCCGTGAACTTGTACGCAACCCAAGTAATGGCCTGGCCAGTGTTTACCAAACATTAAAAGGATTTAAGCCCCAAACCAGCCTGGAAGATTTTATGGCTAATTGGGCAGTAGCCAATTATTTAGATGATTTCAACAGTGGTGCGGAATACGGTTATGTAAACTTGGATTTGTACACACCAAATATGCACACTCGCGCCCGTCAACTGCCCTTTAACGAAACCTTGAGCGCCGAACAGTTTAGCGTGCAATATGTCGACCTGGATATAAGCGGTATGGCCAATATCACATTTGCCGCCGATACCTATGTCACATTAACAACACCGCCACCATCAGGCAGTGACACAATTTGGTATGTCCCAGCGCTAAATGATACACATGCACAAATCATCTCTACATATGATTTAACCAACCAATCACAAGCTACACTTACCTTTGATACCTGGTATGATTTGGAAGAAGATTATGACTTTGCCTATGTTGAGATTTCTGCCGACAACGGCACCACTTGGAACATACTCTATCCCGAACATGGTGTTGCCGGTAAATATGGACCTGCTCTCAACGGTCATAGCGACACAGTAGCGGGAGCTATCAACGGCTGGGTGCAAGAAGCAATTACATTAGATAGTTTTGTCGGCCAAAATGTCCAAATCCGCTTCCAAGTTCTGACTGATTTCGAGGGTCTAGGACGTGGTTTTGCCCTTGACAACATTGCCATCAACACGGTAAGGCTGGGCGATCCGGCTTATAATCTGCCACCAATCAACATCACAACGCAAGGGTTTTCACGCATCGGTCACCAAATACCTCAACAATGGGCCTTACGTGTTGTACGCAATGGCTCACCAGCTGAAGTCTTGCCAGTGCCCCTCAACGCTTATAATCAAGTCCAATTTAATGTTGACCTGGGAGTCAATGG
>JAGRDI010000609.1 GCA_020432765.1 Anaerolineales bacterium
ATGTAGCAGTGTGAAGCAGTATCTGAAGATGCTTTGTAGTCACCTTCAACAATGCTGCCATCAATATCGACAATGACCATGTTTTCGGGTGTTAAATTAGGGAATTTAATACCACTTGGTTTGATCACAACTAGATTTGTTTTGGGGTCACGGGCGCTGATGTTGCCGCTCGTCCAGGCAACAAGATTGTTTTTAGGTAGTTCTGCGTGCAATTCGCAAACAATTTGGCGTAGTTCTTCTAGCATCACAATTTCCTCGCATTGTCATGCCTGCCTTCGCGGGAATGACAGAAATAAAACTTAATTTACAGGGCAGCAACGGCCGTTTTTTCAATGACCAGTCCCTCTTTGTACCGTTTCATAAACGTCGTAAACCCGGCAACATCCGCCGGATTAGGCGCTATCGTCGTGCCACTTTCGCCGGCAAAAACCTTGTTGGCGAGATACGTTTCCAAAGGTTCACCTGCTTCCTGGTTACCCATTGTATGGACCATATACGCCGCGAGCAGAGCGGCCCCCCATGCGCCCCCCTCACCGGCGGTTTCCATCACCGAAACAGGCACATTCAATGCCGCCGCCATCATCCTTTGGCCCACTTCCGGTGTCTTGAAGAAGCCGCCGTGCCCCAGAATTTGGTCGATCTGCACCTGCTCCTGGTCAAAAAGGATGTCCATGCCGATCTTCAATGCTCCCAGCGCTGAAAACAAATGGGTTCGCATGAAATTAGCGAGCGTGAAATTGCTTTCAGGGGTGCGCACAAATAACGGCCGTCCTTCCTCAAGATGCGTGATATGTTCGCCTGAGAAATAATTATAGGCCAGCAGCCCACCGCCATCCGCATCGCCCGTAAGCGCCTTTTGATACAGCAGTTCAAACAGCCTGGATTGATCAATTTCTACCCCAAGCGCATCGCTAAATTCGCGGAACAATTCGACCCATGCATTGAGATCGGATGTACAGTTGTTGCTGTGCACCATCGCCACAGGCTTGCCGGTAGGCGTTGCTACCATGTCAATCTCGGGATACAGCTTCGACAATGCCTTTTCCAATACAATCATAGCAAAAACGGACGTACCGGCAGACACATTGCCCGTGCGCACGGCCACACTGTTGGTAGCAACCATGCCCGTGCCCGCGTCGCCCTCGGGTGGACAAAGAGGAATACCTGCCTGCAGCTGACCCGTGGGATCGAGTAGTTTGGCACCTTCTGCGGTCAAAGCACCTGCCGCCTCTCCGGCAACAAGGGATTTAGGCAGGATGTCTTGCAGCTTCCACGAGATATTTTCTGCTGCCAGCAGTCTGTTGAATAAACCAATCATATGCTCATCGAAATCGTTGGTCTGGCTATCAACAGGGAACATGCCCGCTGCTTCGCCCACGCCCAGCACTTTGTTTCCCGTCAGTTGCCAATGGACATACCCTTCCAAAGTAGTCAGAAAACTAATATCTTTGACATGCGCTTCTTTGTTCAATATGGCCTGATAAAGATGGGCAATGCTCCATCGCTGGGGAATATTAAATTGAAACAAATCCGTGAGTTGTTCTGCTGCCTGCCCGGTGATAGTGTTGCGCCACGTACGAAACGGGACGAGTAGATTTCCTTTTTGATCGAAGGGCATATAACCGTGCATCATGGCGCTAAAACCGATAGCGCCAACGGTTTGGAGCGGGGTATTATATTTCTCCAGAACATCTTGGCTTAATTTCTGATAACTGTCTTGCAAACCTGTCCAAATATCTTCGAGCGTATATGTCCAGATGCCGTTTTCGTATCGGTTTTCCCACTCATGGCTTCCCGAGGCGATTGGCGTATGATCGGTGTCGATCAACACCGCCTTGATACGCGTTGAGCCGAACTCAATGCCAAGAGTAGCCTTTCCACTCTGAATTGTTTTTTGGATATCGTTTCGATTCATGTCATCTCCTTTTTTTGCAGGCGTTTCCATCCATATCTTATTTTAAGCTGTTTATAGCTGCTAACCAATACCTTATTCACCGGAAGGAACTGGAATGTCGGTATCAACCGCAAGCGGTGTGCCAAAATTGGGTGTGCCGTCGCTGTTCCAGGTAAATTTTTGTATGCGGGTTGTTCTATTTGTATCACAAACGCCAAATCTTGAGTCATTGGCGTGATAGACAATCCAATCCTCCGTGCCGTCAGGTGATTTAAAGAAGCCATTATGGGCCGGGCCATAGACGCCGTCGACGGTTTCAAATACAGGGTCCGGTGATTTGA
>JAGRDI010000610.1 GCA_020432765.1 Anaerolineales bacterium
TGGTAAATCGTTGATTTTCATTAAAAAATAGTCAAAACACCCTCAAAAAGCCGCCAAAGCGCCAAAAATATTAATTTCCGACTCATTTTTAGGCTATGGAGACTAGACAAAAAAGCCACATTGTGTATAGTTGGCTTTGTTAGGTTCAAAATAACCTTGAATTTATTATAGAAAAAAACTTCCCAACAGATACAATCGGGACGATTTAGCGTCAAATCAGTGACATTTTTATACTTTACGTCTTTGATAACTATCAGCGCTTGATCTGCAAAACTGTTTTCTCTATAATTTGTTGAGAATCTGGGAAGAGGATTAAATTTGGAAGTTCTAGCATCATTTTCGGGGACAATCACCCCGTGGTTATTAGGTACGCTTTTATTACTCAGCTTTATTGTGCTGTTTGCTGCACTTAGAAGCTGGCGAGAAATGAAGCGATCCCCCTACTTTTTTCAACGCCTGCAAGCAGGTAAACGTCTCCAAACTTATTTTTCAACCAGTTTGATCTTGTTTGTCATCAGCATTGGAATCGGTTTTTATGCGTGGCAAGAACCCGTTGATGCGACACAACGTATGGCAATTCTTGCTAATACGAAACCGGTAAAAGAAGATATACGCGAATTGATGAGTGAATCGCCGGTGGTTGAACCGGTTCCAAATCTAATCAATGTTCCACAAGAAACCTCCACTGACAATCTCGCACAACTCATTAACGTTACAGACACTTTCACAGTAACTAAACCTGAACTACCATCTGCATACAATCAGTTTGAGGCAACGGTTGACCTATCTGAAAACACAGATTTAAGTCCGCTCACATTCTCCACTGAAGTTTCTGATGATTTCAAAGCTGAGAATCCACAAAAAATCTTTTCCGAGGGCTTTTACACTATCTATGCCACATTTGCTTATGAAGGGATGCAAGACGGTATGGAATGGGCTTGGGTTTGGCGTCATAATGGTAAAGTCATTGACGGCGGCAATGAATTATGGGCTTATGGAGAAGATGGGCCGGGTTATATCTTTTTGGGTCCCGATGAGGGATTTTCTGCCGGCCAATATTCGCTGGAAGTTTGGGTAAACGAAGAACTATTGACAGCTTCCACAATTGTTGTGAACGGTGCCGCAGCGGCAGCTGGTAACTAAATCATACGCTTCTACAAATGAATACCATATGAAGGGAACCTGGCAAAGCCAGGTTTTTTTGCTATATGTGTCTTGTATCCCAGAAAAAAGATTGGTGTATCGGAACCAACAAATATGAAACGTTTTTTGATAGTTATTTTAGTTATTTTCATCGTGGGAGTTTTACTCCTGATCAACCACTCTACGAATACAACAGTAGCTACAAACGCCGCTTTGGAAACACTTCTGGTTGATGATGGCAGCTATGCAGGCTTCAAACGTGCTACCGAACCTAATGCCATCGAGTTTCCGCGTGACCTTGGTCCACATGAGGATTACCAGACCGAGTGGTGGTATTATACGGGCAATCTAGAAACTGAGGACGGCCGTCCCTTCGGCTTCCAGTTAACAATTTTTCGACGTGCTTTATCGCCGCCTGATGCAAGGGTTATGGCAACCACAAACTCTAACTACCGTACTAACCAAATCTATTTGGCTCATTTCACAATCAGTGACATCGCAAACGAGGAATTTTACGCCACCGAACGCCTTAGTCGTGGTGCGGCGGGCTTGGCGGGTGCACAAGCTGCACCTTATCGTGTCTGGTTAGAAGATTGGTCAGTGGAAGAAATCATACCCGGACAGGTGCAGCTGCAGGCACAAACGGATGAAGTAGCACTTAATTTGCGGTTGACCCAAACGATGTCACCCGTTTTACATGGCAATGGTGGTTTGAGTATCAAAGGGGCAGAGCCAGGCAATGCCTCGTATTATTATTCTATGGTGCAGCAAGTGGCTGAAGGAGATGTGCGGATTGGGGATGAAACGTTTGGCGTAAACGGCCGTTCCTGGAAAGATCACGAATATTCGACCAGTGCACTCAGCCCTGGTTCTGTGGGCTGGGATTGGTTTTCGTTGCAGTTTGATGACCATCCAGACGCCGCTGTGCTGATGTTATTCCAAATTCGACGCGATGATGACACGCTAGAACCCGCATCCAATGGCAGCTTCATCACCAACGATGGACAAGTACAACCATTAAATCACGCTGATTGGCAAATTGAGGTGCTAGATACCTGGATCAGCCCTACCAGCGGTGCCACTTACCCTGCCGGTTGGCGCATTACGATTCCTTCGATTGATTTGATGATAGAAGGACGGCCGTTGCTGGCCAATCAGGAACTCAATGTATCCACAGTCTACTGGGAAGGCGCAGTAGATTTTAGCGGTACATTAGGAGGTGAACCTATTCACGCACAAGGTTATATCGAAATGACAGGTTATTAGAGTACAAGCCTTTTAAATAGTCACTTAATTCGGGGAAATTTGCGGGAATTCGA
>JAGRDI010000611.1 GCA_020432765.1 Anaerolineales bacterium
GATCAAATTGGGCCGATGATCTTTTGAATCTTTTACAAATGAGATAAAATCACCAGAATTCAAGCAGCAAGAACCGTTTTTATGTCGCTGCACTTATCAAAGTTGACCATTGAGTTACAGGAGGAATCAAATGAAAGCACGACCAACCGGCATCACCATAATTGCCTTTTTCTATATCATTTTAGGATTATTCTATTTGATATTAGGAGTATCTTATTTAGGCATCAATGCCATGACATCATTATCCCAGTCAATCTTCGGTACATCTATCATTCCGAACAGCGCCAACACAACCAATGCAATCATCATCACACTCACGGCAGCCGTCCAACTAGCAGTTGGCCTTGGCCTGTTTGGTATGAAAAAATGGGCCTGGTATCTGGCTTTGATCGGCATCGGACTGAGTGTATTGCAAGGCATCGGCGGCATCGCCGGTGGTGGCCTGTACGCATTAGTATGTGGTGGCGCCGGCCTAATCATACCGGTTATAGTTTTGATTTATTTGCTCACTCAAAATATTCGCAGCGCCTTTGATATTTAACCCAAGCTGCTACCCATACATAATCTACACGCGACACGACTTTAAACAAGTAGTACTGAGGGAAACGAAGCATCCCAACACTTTAAATAATCGAGATTGTTGGGATTCTTCACTTCGCTCCACGCTATCACAGAAAAAAACTAAAGATATTGCCAACGAGTAAACCGCCGCCTTAAGCCCGGCTGCTGATCAGCAGCCGCACGGTGCGCGGCTTTGTGTTCATATCGAAGAATTGCATTTAGGGCTTCACAAACTCAATATCACCCACAAAAAGTGAGCCGCTCGGCGTCTGGTCAAATAGCAAAGCTACTTCGTTGATCTGCGTTAAATCCACCCCATCAAAATCGCTCAATAGCAGGCGTACGGTTGTCATCGGCACACGCCCCGTGAACTGCCCACCCTCGAAAAAATCATCTTCTTCCACATCGCCGGGCGGGAAGGCCAATGCTGGTTCGGTGGGGCGTGTGGGTAAAACGGCCGTTTTACCCCCGCTGTCGGTAAGCTGTACAGAGAAACCCTGGTAGCTGTCAGGAGCATTTAGGGAAGATGTGGGATCAACGGCCGTTCTCAAACTAATTGTCGTGAAACCACTCAAATCACCAGTTCCTTCCGGCAGGGCCAGCCGCAGCGCCCCGTCTGGCTGCTCCCAGGAGATAACCATCATCGCCGGGTTGCCTGGAATCACTAAATTCACCCGCTTACATGGCTCGCTGCCCGGCTTCATCGTCGGTGTATAATAACCTTCCTCGCAGAAGAAAGTCGTCAGGTTATCAGCCTCGGTAGCGCCGCCCACCAGATTCGTACTTAATTCCTCGGCGCTGACTGGAATCATCAGTGATTGACGCTTGACCGCCTCAGCCAGCGTCATCACCCGCGCGGGCTGCCCAAACAACGAATCTGGAGCCAGCGCTGTCGGATTTACAGACAGTTGTGACATGGCTTCCGCCACTGCCCCTGGGTCCTCACTGAAGATTGTCGTTAGAAAAGCGAGGCCAATATCCGTCAGGAATTGGCGCTGATCTGCCGGATCCAACAGTTCTGCGCAGTCCGGGCGGTTGCTGAACTCTATCATGTCAGCGCCTAAAATCTCGTTGAAAGCGTTATGGTTGGTCTGCTCCAACCAGACCGACAAAGCCCACGTCTCCTGCGCTGCGTCCAACCGTGCCCCTTCATAGAAAAGCTGCCCTTCCTGATTCAATACATCCCCATCGCAAGCTGGCAGAATGACAACTTGCG
>JAGRDI010000612.1 GCA_020432765.1 Anaerolineales bacterium
TTTTGTAAGGCGCGATTGGTTAGGAATGCCTGATGGCCAGTAACAATCACATTTGGGAAGGTGAGCAGGCGTGCAAAAGCATCGTCGGTAATCACTTCATTGGACAAATCTTGGAAAAAAAGATCGCTTTCGACCTCATACACGTCTATCGCCAGATAGCCGATCTTGCCCGATTTCAAACCTTCAATGACAGCTATTGTATCCAACAAGGCACCACGGCTGGTATTGACAATAAACACACCATCTTTTAGAAGTGGGATAGAATCAGCATTGATGATATGGTGGGTTTCAGGTGTCAAGGGCAAATGCAGTGTCATGATGTCACACTGGCAGGCCATCTCAACCGGATCGTCAATATATTCAGCCAGCGCTTCTGCTTCTGGATTGCGATAGATGTCATAGGCCAAAAGTCGTGCGCCAAAACCGGACAAATTGCGCAAAACGGAAACACCTATGCGTCCAGTGCCAAAAACACCAATGGTTTTGTTGTATAGTTCAAAACCCTGCAAGCCATCGAGTTCAAAATTGTTGTCGCGTACACGGTTATAGGCGCGGTGAATTTGACGGCCTAATGTTAAAATGAGCCCCACAGTGAATTCGGAAACTGCATTGGGTGAATAGGCGGGTACGCGCACGACAGCCAGCCCCAACTCTTCAGCGGCTTGTAAGTCGATCTGGTTATATCCGGCGCTGCGGGTGGCGATGATGCGCGTGCCACCTGCGGCTAATTGGGTGATGGTGGCACGATCAATCTGGTCATTCACGAAGACACAAACAGCTTCATAACCGTGAGCAAGTACGGCCGTATCCGGCTCAAGTTTTGGTTCGTAAAAAGTCAATTCATGCCCAAAATTAGCATTGATCTTTTCAAACGATTCCTTGTCATATCCTTTGGTTGCAAAAATAGCTGTTTTCATAATTTTCTAGATGGTGTTACGGGTGACGAAACTCTGTCACTCGTCCTTTCCTTTTGGGTTTAGTTGAATAATGTCAATGCGTTTGGTGTCGTTGAAATCCAAAGTGCCGGCACCTTCGACTAACATCGCCAAACCTGTATGTAAGCCAAAATGAGCTGGCAGTTGACGGCTAAAGCGATCCCAATCCAGTTCTTCGGCGGGTACAAAGATGGGCAAAACGCCATAAGAGAATTGCAGCCGCTGGCAGCTTGTGACGCGCATGCTGGGGGCTAACACCCATTGCGGCAGCCGAAAGCGGGTAATACGGCGTGCTGTCGCACCGCTGCGTGATGGCACAATCACGATCTGTGGGCGCAGTCGTTCGGCTGTACGAAAGACAGAATAGGATATTAGATCATCAATGCTGATTTCATTAGCAGCACGTTGTAATCTGAGTAGATCAAGAATACCTAAATCCTCGCTGTCAACGGAAGTTTCAATGGCAGCGGCAATGCGCGACATGGTGGAAACAGTATCAATGGGGAATTGACCAACGGCCGTTTCGCCTGACAACATCACGCAATCTGTACCATCCAAAATCGCATTGGCCACATCGGTGACTTCGGCACGGGTCGGCCGCCGATTCGTCGTCATCGATTCCAACATTTGTGTTGCGGTGATTACCGGCTTACCCGCCATATTAGCAGCCAAAATGATCTGTTTTTGCGTAAAAGGAATCTCTTCGATGGGGATTTCGACGCCCAAATCACCACGCGCCACCATAATACCATCGGCAGCCGCCACAATCGCTTCCAAATTAGGCAGTGCGCCAGCCCGTTCAATTTTAGCGATAATTAGCGGATCATAATCGAGTTCGGCGGCGGCGGTGCGTACAGCCTCAATATCGGCGGCAGTGCTGACAAATGATTGGCTTACGGCGTCCAATTTTTGTTCTGCCGCAAATGCCAGCATTTTGTGATCGTGGTCAGTGAAAACATCGATACCTAAGTCAATGCCAGGGAAATTCACCCCTTTATGCGAACGCAGTTCACCACCCATACGTACAGTACAATGTACCGCATCATTGACGACTTGCTCAACGCGCAGTTGAATATAACCGTCATTCATATAAATGCGGTCGCCCATTTTCACAGCTTGGGGTAAACCGGCAAAATCCATCGAAACCCGCTTGTGATTACCCAGAATCTCTTCTGTTTGGAGGATAAAAGGTTGACCACTTTCCAGCTCGATTGGTTCTTCTTCTAAACGGCCGATACGCATTTTTGGCCCTGGTAGATCGCCAAATATCGCCACGCGTTCCCCTGCCATCGCTGCCGCCGCCCGCACATTGGCAATCGTCTGACGATGGCTGTCAAAATCGCCGTGCGCAAAATTAATGCGTGCGATATTCATCCCTTTTTGGATTAACTTGGTTAATACCTCCTGTGATTGGGAGGCTGGGCCGATGGTGCAAACGATTTTTGTCTTTTTTGAGGGAAGTATTTGGTGTGCCATAATTGTGACTCTAGTCTAAAAATAAAATAAAGTGTGTTTTTTGTATGAATCTGTAGCGGATATTGATGAAATTATAACCCGAGTCCTCAACTCAGCCACTGACCTTTGCTGCAAATAATGATCGGAAGTTGGCGTTGGGAGCGGCGCTGTAACTCAACTCACCGATCGATGATTTTGGGGCGGCATCGGCATTGACATTGTCGCCGGTGCAGGCGTCCCGGCATACACACCGGCACCACTGCCATTTTGTTCCCATATTGCTAATTCGATTCAACAGCATACAAATAACGATAAATATCGAAACCGCTGTAGATGCGTTCGATATACAGGCGGGTTTCGGGGAAGTCAACTGTGTTGACATACCAATCAATATCATTACCAGCCGTTTCATACCAACGGGCGGCGTTACCAGGCCCGCCATTATAGGCAGAGAGCGCAGTGTGGACGGAGTTATCAAAGAAATCAAGCTGCTCTGCCAAATAATAGCCGCCAAAAGTGATCCCGACATATGGTTTGAAGAGGTCGGCATTTTCATAATCTGGCCAATCCAAACGGCCGGCGATCCAGGCGCCTGTTTCGGGGATAACCTGGCTCAGCCCTTGTGCAGCAGCGCCAGAGCGGGCGATACTTTCAAATAGGCTTTCTTGACGCACCAGGGCAAATTGCAGGCGTGGATCGTAGCCATAGTTCGCCGCCGCCGGCAAAATGAGATCGGCATAATGAATGGGGTAGGCTAATTGGCCGATGAATTTTGGTGCTTCCAAAACCGTTTGTTTTGCTTGTGCCAGGAGCGATTCAGCAGCACCAATGGAAGAGCGATAAGCGCCTAAATCGCGAAAGAATAAAGCGAGTTGGTAGGTGGCTAACGGGTCGTCGGCATAGTCAGCACGCAACCCTTCAAATTCCAGGATCGCTGCGGGAAAAAGCCCTAATCGCCATAATTTTTCGCCGACAATAAGATGTTCGTTATTTAGCAGTTCGGGAGATAGGTCGCTAATGGATGGTTGGTTAGCGGCCGTTTCCACATCCAATTCCAACCAGTCTCGCAGCCATTCCTCAGCTTCGGCTTGTGCAGCTTGCTCAGACGCTTTATTGGGCAGTACGAAAGCGGGACGTGGCGCAAAAGGCAGCTTGCCGGCAGCCAAATCGCGGGCACGCCAACCGGCATAGCCAGGCGCTGTAATGTCGGCTGCAAGACGTGTGGCTTGTCTTTGGGCGGCGTCAGCATTGGGTTCAAGCAGGCGCAATAACCAGACCACAGCCGCTGCGCCAAATTCGCTGCTTGGGTATTTTTCTGCGGCTTGCTGCCATAGATCAAAAGCAGTCTCGGAATCTTCATTATTGTAAGCTGACCAACCGGCATTGTAGAGTGCTTCGGCGGCGTTCAGGTCGTCAGGATAGTCTGTAGCAAGTTGGGTATAGAGGTCAACGGCCGTTTTGTCCATATCCGTAGAGTCATTTTCTAACTGCTCAGTCAACACAGCCGCCCACCATAAGGCAAAGGGCACTTCATCGCTTTCAAGATAGGTATCGGCAAATTCGAGGTAGGCGCTTACGGCCGTTTCTGAATCTCCAGAACGTCCTAACAATTTTGCTCGTTCTAACAGACCCATTTCCGGTTCAAGTTCAGCATAGCTGTCGATGGCTTCGCGTGCTGCTTCCAATTCGCCTAAAGCTTCATGTGACCAGGCCAGATATAAATATGCATCAGCCGGAAACTCATCAGCAGTGATCAAACGCTCGAAGGCTTCAATGGCTGGTTGGAAGGCGGCGGCCTCGTAATCAACCAGACCGCGTTGATATTCATCGACCGGCACTTCGGCTTTGACCAATTCCACCAAACCTGCATAGGTTTCATAAACATCTGGATAATTATCTACGCCGTACTGGAAACGTTCATAAGCTGCGGCCGTATCTTCGTTTTGCAAATAGGCGATACCCGCGAGATAGGTTGCCAGACCTTTGGTCGCATCGGTTTGCGCAGCGTTGTAGATCGCATCATATTGGGCAACTGCGCCCTCAATATTGCCGTCGGTTAATGCATAGGCGGCCAATTGTTGGCGAATATTAACTTCAACGATGCGATGGGCAGGGCCTTCCAATGCGGCTTCAAAGGCTTTGATGGCGGCTTCTTGATCGTCGAGTGCCAGGTAGATGTCAGCGATGCGTGGATAAACATAGGCGGCCATTTCCGGATTATTGGTTAGATATTGTTCATAAGCGGTGAGCGCGGCACTGTATTCTGCTAAAACGGTATTGGCTGCGCCCAATAAAAAGTATGCTTCACTGGGTATCTCGCTTTCTTCCAAACTGGTGAGTTGATTCAGAATTGTAGCAGCATCGCCGGCACGGCCGTCGCGGAAATGTGCTGTACCTAGTATATATAAAGCTTCAATTTGTTGGGCGGGAGTGATAGTGTCACTTTGATCGAGGGCGGCGTAAAGGTTGGAAACGGCCGTGTCATAATCACCATGCCCCACAGCCGTTTGCGCAGCTTGTAGATATTCGTCGACGGACTGTGGTTCTACAGTTGCCAGGGATCTTAAGTCCGCCGCGTTCAATGCCGGATTGGGGGAGGGCGTGATGGGTGGTGTTGGCGGCGGCGGTGGCGTGATTTCTGGATGCAGGGTCGGTGTGGGTAATGCTGTTGTGGCGCTGAGCACGGCGTTGGATGCAAGTGGTGTTTCTGCGTCACGTGACGCAGTTTCTCCACTGCACCCAATCAGCCATGCAAATGCCAATAAGAGAAAAATGAAAGCAGCAGCGCGTTTAAATCCCATATGCCGCCCTATCTTCCCAAATTAGCGTATAACGTCCACTCAATAGCGTCAAAATTGGTAAGGTCTAATCTTCTGTCGGTGGTGCATCTTCCACCGGAGCATCATCTTGTGGTGTCTCGTCTTGCCGCGTTTCGATGATGGTTTCGTCTTGTGTCTCCTCGGCAAGTTCTGGTTCAGGAGCTGCATCTTCAATTTCAGCGGCTGCCGGTTCTTCGACTTTTTCTGC
>JAGRDI010000613.1 GCA_020432765.1 Anaerolineales bacterium
TACATCCCGATCTGCCAACACCCGTACCCCTGGTGCTGTCTAAGCCGCTGGAGCGGCAAAGTTTGCAAGCGATCTTGCATCACTGCCCCGATCCCCACTACTTTCGGACCTTGGATCAGGTGGGTATCCAGGCTTTCTTCCGCCAACATATCGGTCGCTGTGGGCCAATCACTGCCGGCAAAGCCTTCTCCATTGTCTCCCAGGCTGTACTGCCGCCCCCAGATGTCGCCGCTTTGCTGGCCGAGCAGCTTCAAGTTGAAGCCCAGCAGTATGAGGCGCTCAGCCAGCAGTTGCAGCAGTTGGAAGTTGAGGCCGAGGCGCTGGTGCCCCACACCCCTGCCGCTATCCTGACAACCATTCCCGGCGTCAGTCCCTTCCTGGCCGCTCGTTACCTCGGTTATCTCAAAGCGCATCGCCGTTTCAATACCGCTGCCCAAATCTGGGCTTTTGCCGGGTTTGACCCGATCATTGAGGAAAGCGGCGATTACCGCCGCGTTGGTAAGATCAGCCGCAAGGGGCATCCGGGTTTGCGTGACACGCTGTTTTTGATTGGCCTGCACACTGCTCGCCAAATTCCGGCTATCAACCGTGTCCGCCGACGCGCCCTAGCACGTGGTATGGGGCATGTGGGAGCTACTCTCCACGCTGCTCACAAGGCCAACCGCCTCTGTCATCGCTTGCTTTATGACCAAATTCCCTTCGACCCCCACTCTCTGCGCTGATACGGCCGTTGTCTCTGTCCTCAAGAACGGAATTTTAATATGGCAACGCAATTGTTTCCATACCGTTCCTCTTGGCTGACGCGCTACTTCCCTACTTTATTTAATCGTCGGCCCTAAATGATTCTCTGGAGCAGCGCTGTGAAGCGCTTACTTTTTTCTGCCCTGAACCCCGCCACTTCTCTGGGCGCTTTGACGCCGTTTCCGAGCCGGGTGTTGGCAGCCGTGGTAGCTGCAAGAACGTTACAGTAGATGTGGGCGCCTTGACGCCGTTATAACGTCCATCAGGAGAACGCGCCTCTACCTACGGCATCCTGCTTTCCCTCTTCCCTGTTGCTGTTCCAGACAGTCCATTTTTCATTTTTTCGGTGCCCAACACCGATTGTTGCCCCCTGCCTACTTTTCTACCTCTTGACAAATCTAGAAGATGCTCAAAGAGTTCCACGGCCGTTCTAACGCCTGAACCCACATCGACAGACGAGCCCACCCAGACGTTTCAATCTCTCAAAGAGGGTAGCGCGTGTGTGAAGCGCGGTTATGAATAAACGTAGTCATGACCACGTTTATTGTATTACTGGAGAAGAAAAACGTCACCGCACTGAAACTCCAGTTATGTTTTGACATTATTTTGTTAAGAGTGACGACGCACTGACCACGATTTTTGTGGTCACTGTCAATGCCCGACTACGTTTTCTCAATATTGGTTGAATTCTCTGCTGGTATACTGTTTTTGCTACAAAACGATATTCACCAGGAGAATTCAACCATGTTTGATCATACAAACTTTATTCGTTTTTGGAAATGGTGGCAGGCTCGTCCTGTTTTGCCTGCTCATTTGCCCCGCTTATTGTTAGCAGACCGGTTTCAACCTCGTTACGTTCGTCGTTGTCATGTGACACAAGCTATTTGTGAGACGTTGCGTTTGCTTGATTGGGAGCAGTTGCCTCACTCTTTGAGTTTGCATCGACAAGGAGAACGCTCTGTACCTCTGGCTGCCTACATTGGTGCTTATCTGGTTAAGATTGACCAAGAGATCAGCACTTTTGGCAAGCTGCGCCTCTTCTTACGTAATCACCCCGCGCTGCTCTGGGCTCTTGGTTTTCCTTTGCCCTCACCAGCCAAATACCCGACCGACAAAGCAGTAGAAATGTGTTTGCCTTCTCAACAACATTTCTCAAAAAAGTTGTCCCGCATTCCCAATGAGATTTTACAAACGCTCCTCGATAGCCAAGTAGACTGGCTCAAAGAGCAGTTGGGGGCATCTTTTTGCTCGGTGGTTTCTATTGACACCAAGCATATTTTGGCCTGGGTCAAGGAGAATAATCCCAAAGCCTTCATTAAAGAAGGTCGCTTTGATAAATCCCAGCAGCCTCTTGGTGATGCGGACTGCAAGTTAGGTTGTAAACGTCGCCGTAACCAGGTAACGCCTACCAAGGAAGGTCAACCTGTCAGTGAACAGGTTAGCATTGGTGAGTTTTACTGGGGTTATGCCTCTGGCGTGGTGGCTACTAAAGTACCTGACGTTGGCGAGTTTGCCTTGGCTGAGTTGACTCAAACCTTTGACCACGGGGATTCGACTTATTTTCTACCGCTCATGGCTCAGGTGGAGCAGCGTCTGGGTTTTCGCCCACCCTTTGGCACAGCCGATGCGGCTTTTGATGCCTGGTATGTCTATGACTACTTCCACAATCCTGCTCATGATGGCTTTGCCGCCGTTCCGCTGCGCAAAATGAAGCAGGGGCATCGTCTGTTTGACCCGACTGGCTTGCCTTTGTGTGAGGCTGGCCTGCCTATGCCGCGCAAATCGACGTTTACCAACCGCACTTCCCTTGTCCAGCATCAGCGCGGTCGCTTTGTTTGCCCTTTGCTTTATCCAGAACCCGCTGGTGAAGTTTGTCCGATTGACCATGTCAAATGGCCGAAAGGTGGCTGTAAGTTGGTCATGCCCACCGCTCCTGGTGCCCGCATTCGCTACCAGCTTGACCGTGAATCTGAGCAGTTTAAAACCGTTTACAAGCAGCGTACGGCCGTTGAGCGTATCTTTAGCCAGGCCAAAGCGCTCGGTATTGAGCGTCCCAAACTGCGTAACCAGTTTGCTATTGCCAACCAAAATACGTTGATTTATCTGCTCATCAATTGTCGTCTGATCCGTCGGCTTTGGGCTGATGAAGCGTAGTCTCTGTCCCTAATTTGTAACTTTTATGAATATCGTTTTGTGGCCTTTGATACCGATTTTTTGTGACTGCTGTTTTCAGTTCCTCTCTCTTTTTTCCAGAGAGGTTTTTCTAAACGTAACCACGCTTTTCCTGCCACAAGTCCGGCGCTACCCTA
>JAGRDI010000614.1 GCA_020432765.1 Anaerolineales bacterium
CACATGGTGGTGATTCGGTCAGAGCAATATTATTTTTATCAACTGCTTGTAGGCGAACTTCGTACAAACCCTGTGGGAAAGTTGCGGTATTCCATGAAGCCAATTCGCCTAAGCGCAAGTCACGACGTGTCAAACCCAAGTCAATCCAATTACCACCAGCCAGACGCGTTTGAACCTGATAACGAGACGCATTGGGGTATACGGCCGTTCCTGCAATCTCAACAGTCGCTCCCAGTCGCACACGCTGCCCGGTTAATGGGGCTAAGATGCGCAAGCGTGGGTCGGGGCAAGTCAGCGCATTACTATCTGTCAGGGCTTTATCCGCCAGTACGATCACTGTGTTTTCGAGCTGCTGTACTTCTTGTGTCAAGGGTACGACCCAACCGACGAGTAAAAAAAAACTAAGCAGCAGCCCCAAAGTGCCAATGATTAATCCAAGAAACGGCCGTATTGAGGCCACACCGGGTAATCCACTCGGCGGCAGGTAAACCTCACTTTGTGCAGAACGTTCAATCTGGCCAGGTGCATACTCAAACGGATGATCCCAAACGGCTGTACGCACAACCCGCCACGGCATGACAGCTTGCGGCTGTTGGTCTAATTGCTCATAAAATCCGGGAAATGCCACCAACGTTTGTTGTCGCCAGCCAAAAAAACAGGTTTCGCTGCGTACCGGATCAACTACCATGCCAACATGCCACGGCATCGTAAACGCCGCTGTATGTACGACTGCGTCATCACTGGAGTAAAAAACACTCAAATCTGGATGTGTGTGAAACCAGCCCACAATATCTAGTTGTGGATAGGATGCATTCCGATCAACATGAATCTGCGCCCAGGCGTCAGCCGTAAAGGTGAAATGTACAGGCCCATGATCCTTCGTCACAGCCGGAATCGCCGCTTGCACATCAACATACAGCCGCCCTTCATATTTAAAAGCATACCCCAACAAAACACCGCCTAATTCACAATGCAAATTGCTGTTGCTGTGTTCGGCAATTTGAACCAAGGCTCCCTGGGTCACCAAAACGGTGACTTCATCCACAGGTATTGGTTTGCCATGCAAGACGGCAGCTTCTGGCTGGAGTTGGGGAGCACGCTCGGCAATGCTATTGAGTGCAGCGGTACGTTCTAAGGTAATGCGATCTTGGGGTGACGTTACGGCCGTTGCGTCAGATTGCGCCTCATTTTCAGAGGATGTTGATGCTGAGGTCATCGGATTCCTCTTCCCCAAGGACAATCAAGTCAGACAACGACTGCCCTTTCAGGTCACGCCGGTCTACTGGGAAGAGACTTTTGTTACGCAAAGCCCAGGTCGCTGCCTTCGAATTCATTGGGTCACGCGGATCATAATTCTTATACTGAACCATCTCACCCAAAGTCAGCAGCAGCTCATCCAGAGTTTTGGCCGGCCACCAGGCACCAATACATACCGCACCCGTCACATGAATATTCGGGTGGAAAATAGGCGACAACCATTTGAGCTGGGGCTGCTTCAAAGGGTATTCTGCGTGTAAATAGACACTGACTTCATGCGATTCGCGATAAATGGGCTTGCCAGACGGCGTTACTTTTTCAACGCCTTTGCATGTAAAACGGATCAGGTACTTTTCCGGGGGATTGCCCTCGGCACGTGCCACATGAATAAATTCACTTCGATTTACGAGGTCTAAAATTTGCCGGTTATCGTTTCGCAGACGTGTTTCGCGAATATCAAAAGACATAGAATTTCCTGTCAGTATTAGGAAGACCCTAAGAGTTTTACCCTTAGGGTCTGAATGATTATCAAGTTTCTATCTATTATACCGTAGTCTGGTGTTTTTTTGTTCTACCAGAGAGATTTGTCAACTTTTATTGGTTGAAATTTCATCTTCTTCCAGAGAGAAAAGTTGACAAATCTGCTTTTCAAAGTCCAATATTATAGTAGAAAAACAGACGAAGTTCGCCAAGAGCCATTAAAAATCTAATGAAAATTCTTGGGACTCCTAACCAGCAGTTACTTCAGGAAAAAGGCTGAGAATATCGTCTTCTTGCAC
>JAGRDI010000615.1 GCA_020432765.1 Anaerolineales bacterium
GGTTCCAATTTTCCCGCTCATTTCTACATTGAAATTGAAATACCCTCATTTAGCAATTGTGATCATAACGATGTTCAAAGAAGTTATTTTGTTGAAGTTGGCGCTTGAAAATGGGGTGAGTGGTTATCTGTTTAAGGATGATCGCACGCAAATTCGGAGATTGGGAAGCATTTTGCGTTCCATCGTTGCTGGGGGAACATTTTTGAGTGAACAAGCAAACGAACTTTATTTGAGTACCCTGAACTCTGCGCCGCTTTTGACGATGCGCCAGATTGAGATATTGTCTTTATCGATTGCCAATCCAGATATTACCACGGAATTAATAGCAAAAGAGTTGGATTTAGCGCATTCCACAGTGCGTAACACACTCTCGCAGGCATATAAAAAACTAGGTGTTACCAACCACATGGCTGCAATCATAAAAGCGCGTGAAATAGGGCTGGTTTCGCCATTTATTCAGCCTACGGCCAGCTAGTCAAAGGCTGCCTTTGAGTACAAAGTTGATTGAGGTACATACAATTGTACTACATGGAAAGACCTATTGTACTAATTATCACAAATGTATTTAGTCGTAACAAATTTTGTAAGGTGGCGACCCTACAGTCTTAAAAAGTAAGTCAAATTTGGGAGGAATTTAATCAGAGCAGCACATCATCAAACTATAAAAACAAACATCCCTAGATAACAAAATATGTTGTAGGCGCAGATAGTTAATGAGATTTCGCGGTTGTTTCCTCACCGTTACGTAAGGTTGACGATGCAATCCGGTATATTAATTATTACCAGCCCTATGACATAAGTATGTGCTGGTGTGTTGAGGTTCCCAAGGGGAGTTAGTTAGGATCCCCAATTTTTTGACCAATTTGTTTTTCAGAACAAGTATATTTGGATTTGGAAGGCACATTGGCGGTCGTGCAGCTGCACAAAATATGCAGCCAGGGCTTGTTTTTAATCGGTGAAGTGTGCCGAAAACGGCCGTAAAACGAATTGAAAACTGTGACATCAATTGATGTCACAAACGGCGGAGCGTGCCAAGGAAGCGTCCACATTTAAGTTAGGGATAAAAGACGCTTCCGCAAAGCAACATACGATCCAAATCGCTAAATGATGGGAATGACACCGAAAACAGGACTATTGAAAAGCCCTGTGCTCTGCACACGGCTCAAAACAGAAACGGCCGTTCTGTTACGATTGTGTTCTCAAATTGAAGCCGACATAAAAGAGGGGATCGAGCTGAACGCCAATATTATCAGATGTTGAGGGACAAAATTTGACCATCCGTCTTTACCTTGACGAAGATTCTATGTGCAGTTCGCAAATACGGCGCATTCTGAAACTTGCCGCTACAAAATCCGCCGCTGATATGAAAAAGTGGATCGAATTTCTGAATACCAAGGGTCACACCAAACGTGAGAGATGATTTTCCCAAGACTGGCCCTCTAAATACAACATTCGGGGCGAATTGGTCGGCAGCGCTGGATGATTGGTTTCGTGCTCTTTTGCGTCAAGAACCAACCAAACCCCCGCAGGTAACAAGCGCAGAGTGGAGAGCCTGGTTAGATGCGGTTGCTGCACATGGCATGACATCATTGGTGTTTACGTGGCTTTTGCAAACGGCCGTTGACCACCAACCACCAGCAGCGATTATGGCCGAATTACGCGCTGACCATGTGGCCAACATCGCTCTGGCCGAGCGGAGGCGGCGACAGCTAACGGATTTGGTTACCAGTTTTGAGCAAGAAGGCATTCATCTCCTTGTGTTGAAAGGAACGGCACTGGCCCATTGGCTGTATGCGGCGCCAGAACTGCGCCCTTCTTTTGACATTGATCTATTGGTTAAGCCTGAAAAGTGTGCCCATGCGGCGGCAATTTTACAGCGAGCGAGTTACAGATTTTTTATGGGTGAGTTTCGACTGCACCGTCATGCTGAAGGATTTGATGCTCCGTACGGCAAACTATCCGTTGATTTGCACAAAGCGCTGTCTTCCTACGTACAGGTCAATAAAAGCTTTAATTTACAATCCTTGTTCGCCAACAGCCTGAAAGTTGGGGGTATAGACAGCCTAAATGCAACCGACAGTTTGTTAATGGCTTGTATGCATTTGATTTATAACCATCGCCAAAATATACGCCTCATTTGGCTTTATGATGTGCATTTACTGGCTGGGCGCATGCAAGACCTGGACCAGTGGCAAAATGTGGTGCAGTCCAGTGTGCGTTGGCAGGCGCGATATGCGCTGTCCCAAGCGCTCATGCTGGCACAGCAATTATTTGGCACACAATTCCCGCAGGTTGTAGATGATTTCCAGCGCTATCCGCTTACGGTTGCAGAGTCAAGATTACATCATCTGGTGA
>JAGRDI010000616.1 GCA_020432765.1 Anaerolineales bacterium
CGCTGTCTCCCCAAAGCAGATAACCAGAAAGGGTCACACCGGCGGCAAGCTGCTGTTGATCGCCGGTGGCATTGTTGATCAGCCACAGCTCTTGGGCTTCGTTGAAATAGGCGATGTAATGGCCGTCTGGCGACACCCTAAGATTGGGGATACTGGCGGTTGCGGCGTCGGCGATCTGGCGGTGGGAACCATCGGCCTGTACCTGGTAAATACCTTCGTTCCAAACGATGTAGATCAGACCGGCAGGCGCGGCAGTCAAGCCTAAATTAGCATCGGCAAAACGGCCGTTTGTGTACAGAAAAGCACTCCAAGAATAAACACCGTCTTTTTCAACCACAAACAAAATCGCGTCATCACCGGTCGATTGACCCCAGCCGCTGCTGTGCAGCGCAGCCACCATATTCGTCTCCGGGCCAAACATCGTCGCCGGGGGTTGGCCGATCAACTGCGTGATTTCGGCATCACTCAGGCTCGTAAACTGCACAGCTAACGGCGCAGGCAGCGCGCCATTTTGGAATTCTGCAATCATTTGGTCGGGCGCATACAAGCGCCATTCGGAACGCCAGCCGCCGACAGCCATCGGATCATCCATCAGCGCCTGCATTTGAGCGTAATCCTGGGTGGTAACGGCCGTTTCTAACTGCATGATAAATGCTTCTAAATCAGCAGGCTGCGGCTCAGTTTCTTCCGGCACTTCGGTGGCGGCCGGTTCTTCGGTTACTGCGGGCGCAGCGGCCGTTGACGCCGGTTCGGTCGCTTCAACTTGTTCACTATCAACTTGTTCATTCTGAACGGCCGTTGTACAAGCGGCCACTACCAATACAATCACAAAACACAAATACCATAATTTACGATTTTTCATTTTTTACTCCAATATGTTAGATCATTCGTTATTAACTTAGGGCTTGACAGAGGACGAAGGACGAAAGGCTGAATTTCCGTCCATCGTCTCCGGCATTCTACACGCCGGCTACCGCCATAAAAACCAAACGCTCTGTTTCGTTATCAGGCAGCTGCAAAATCAGGAAAAACTCGCCATTTTCTGATGAGATAGCATATGTGGGGCTGCTGCGCAAGATTGCGAGCATATAATTCTCGAATGCCATGAAATCGGCGCCACAATCTTGCTCTGTCTGCCCGACATCCATCACCAAACTCTCTTCTAACACCACATAACTGCCAAAGAGGGTATTGCATCCCGAAAAACCATCAAAGCTGTAACCTTCACTGCCGTTGGGATCGGGGTTCACCGTGAAATGCAGCGCGGCAGGCGGCTGTGGTAAAAACATATCGTCAGCCTCGCCGCCCGCCGCTGTAAGCTGCCAGTTGTGGGCCAACAAAACGTTAGGCGCTTCGTCTATTGGTGATGGTGGTGGGGCAACGGCCGTTAGCGGCAGGCGCGTCACTTCCACCGTTTCACCAGGTGCTTGGTCTGGCACACATGCAGCCAACAACAAAACGGAAGTCAGCATAAAAACTAAACAAAACTTAAACATCTATCTATCTTCTCCAAAATTCGTATCAGGCTCTTCCTGAGATGATTTTTGTGTGGGGTCTGGCTCTACATCCAGGTCATATTCAAACAGCAGCGGCAAATGGAAATAAATAAAACGCGCCAGCACCTTTGTTGTGACCAAAATCGGCACAATCAATAGTGCCCCAAGCAGCCCGCTAAGTGCCAATCCGGCAATTAATCCAACAAATGTGATCCCCGGATGCAGTTTGAACGCACGCCCCATCAATTGCGGTCGCAGCCAAAGGTTGTCTACCTGTTGGATTGCCGCATAAACTCCCAGCAACAATAAACCAAGTCCAATAGGTGACAGGGGCAGCCACCCTTGACGAAACAGCCAGATAATTAAGCTGCTGCTGCTGACAATGAGCAGTGCCAAGACAACAAAGATAAATAACTGCACCCGTAAAAAAACACCCCATACCATGTCAATCTCAGCAAAAAGTTGGCTAACATCTGCCTTATATGGCTGCGGCACTTTGTTAAGCAAATATGGCTGGATACGATGTCCATCTTTTAACAAGTAATAGAAACTGACAATAACAACGAGGGTCCAGAGCAAATTATCGGTGAGGCTGGTCAGTAAACCATCGGAGCCAATCGTGAATGCAGATAGCGCATTCCTCCAAGAAAGTGCAAAATTTTCTAGCACGGTTTCGGGATGCAGCACAAAGCCAAAAAGAAGCAACGGCCGTGTTAACCATCCTTGCATCACCGCTATTGCTTCTCCTAGCTCCTGCTGCAAACGTGGCCATTGATCCCACACAGCAGTGCCTAGCAGCACAAACAGGCCACCAAATATAGCTATTACAAGTATAAATGTCAGAGCGGCGGCTAACGCTCGTTTTAGACCAAATCGGTTCGCAAAACCCACTACAAATGGATTAAGCAAAAAAGCTAACAACGCAGCTATCGTTAGGGCAACCAGCAACGGCCGTAGGAATATTAACAGCCAAATCGCCAGCGCCAGCAAAGCCAGCCCCGCCAGGAGCAACAGCACATTTTTTGTTGAGGGAGACAGCCTATTTCGCATTTTATAGCTCTGATTTATTGATCTTCAGGTAAAGCGTTTCCCCTTCCAGTCTGTCAAGGATAGAAGCTGATACCATTTCTCGTTTACGCTCCCAAAGATGTCCCCGCTGAAAAATCAGATGGGTGATTTTATAACTATCGGGGTCAAGAATCAGCAGTTTGAATTGCCCAAGATGGCCATTTTTCGCTTCAACTTGTACCTGATGGCTGATTATCATCTCTCCCTGAGGAATGTTGTGCTTA
>JAGRDI010000617.1 GCA_020432765.1 Anaerolineales bacterium
AATTGATTGGTGGCGCGGGTTTGAATAGGGTAAGCAGCTTGTCAATGTCACGGTTTGGCAGCATCTTCATTAGCAGCGTTCTGGCATCTTGATTTGTTGCGGAATTGTGGGCGAGTTGGCTGGCAACGGCCGTTATCAATCTATCAGATACCTTATCCATGCGCCTTGCTGGCAGATTTAAACCCCTTGCTACTGCTTTTAATGCTAATTCCACATTTCCAATAAACGCCGCTTCCAGTCCTATGAACAAATGCAACAAACGGGGCCAATCCTGTGCAGGAAGGTAGCGCTCTGCCAAGGTCAAAGCCGTGGCCGGTTGTCCCATACTTAGCTCATTGAACAACCGTGATGTTAACGCTTGATTGTGGAGTGTATCACGATAAGCAGCCACACAGGCGATTTGTTGCAGCGGCAAATCTTGTTGCAATGCTAGATTAAGTGCTAGCTTTACATCATCCAATGTAGGTTGGCTATCCCCCAACACCTCGCTTTGGGTTTCTCGGAAGGCAGGATCGCTGATGATAGTAAACAAAGATGCATAATCTTCAGCTTGTATACAGTGGATGACAGCAAACCTAAGCGCATAAGGACTACGATTTTCCTGCCAATTAAGACAATAATCTAACAGCTTTGCAGCATACACTGGTATGGCTCTGATGCGGCCTGGGTCTTGCAGATAGGTCTGTAAACGCGGATGTATGAGTGCATACCCGGTTTTTTCATCGCCCACTACAAAGCGGCGTACACCTGCCAGGACTGCATTAAAATAATCGCCAGCCCACTCATCAACCAGGGATTGATTGATTGCTTCTAGATCGGTACGACTCAGACGGCCGTATGCGGCCGTTAAGGTACCAAATAGATCGCGCACGGCTTTATCACCGGCTTGATCCCTGATGGCCTGCCACCATGCATCCAAATACACATTTAAGCCTTCTGGCATTTGGAGCATTTGCTCAGGAGTTAACTTACCGGCTGCTAAATCGGCAGCCAGAAAGCCCACATAAAATGGGTCAGCCCCCAGTTTTGGCTGCTGTGGATCGGTTGCGGCTACACGACTGATTTCTGCCACCAAGCCAGCATCTGCGGCAAGTTGCGGGGCCTTGGGAGTTACTCCGGCTTGTTGACTGGCGGCCGTTAGCACAGCTTGAATATCTTCAGTTGACAAACCACCTAACCGCAAATGTGTGATCTGATCACGAGGAAAGCCATAGTTTTGCTGCCAGCTTTGGCCAACATCACGTATGGTGACAATGATATGCAGATGTTTTGGCAGCCGACGTTGCAGATAAGGTGCCAGTTTCCACTGTGACACTTCATCTAGTCCATCTAAAACCATAATGCGTTTTTGGTCTAAAGTTTGGTCGAGATAATGGTGGAACAAGGCTGACAGCTTGTCTAGCTCGACAGGCAAATCTTCTGTGTCGCCATGCCATTGGGCCATTTGTTGGACGATATTGCGCAAGAAAAAGGTTTCACTCAAGCTGCGTTCGCCGTAGAGGGGTGTGAAAAAGTGATAGGCAAAGGCATTGGGTGTGCTGCCAACCAGGGTGGCCATTAGACTGGTTTTACCAAAACCAGCACCAGCGGTAATCACAAGATAGCCGCCTGTGTCGGTTTCAATGAAGTTTTTGATAGCATTGAGAGCCTGTTTACGGCCGCCGAAATAGGCACGCCGATTTTCAATTAGCGGATCAAAGAGTTCACGCAATGGTGCTTGTAATTCGACACGTTGGTAGATGATATTGTTGGTAACAGTGACAGTCGCACCACGGCCAATGGCAACGGCCGCACCTGCGCCGATATTACCAACGTTGATATTGTCACGAACGAATTCATTTATTGGCATAATCAATTACTCGATGAGCCGGCGGTTGAAACCGCGCCCACAAATACGAAGACCATCTTCATGGTCTCGAACATTATGGTTGCAGATGCTACAGTCTTTTTAACGTGACTTTTGTGATGCCGCCCACAGCTTCTGCTGCAGCTGGATTGGCAAAGATTTGTTGAAGAATGGGTTTGGCAGCGGGTACGGCCGTTGCAATACTATAAATCAAATCACCCACGACTTCATCGTCCGCGCCAGAACCGCGTTGGACTTCTGCTTTGAGTGTATTCACATCGCCGACCTGCGCCGGTGCATTTTGAGCGACTATTGTTTGCAGGGGCGCAAATAGTTGTCCGAAATCCACACCACTGCCGCTGCCGTAATTTGTTGTAGAGACAGTAGCCTGCGCGCCTCGACCAATTGCAATACCCGATCCAGAAATATTGCCGACATTAATATTGTCACCTTCTACTTTGTTGCCCATCACTTTGTCCCCACTGAATTTGTCGCCTTCAACATGATCGCCACCATATTTGTTACCCTGGACATTATCGCCTTTATGCACATCGCGACCGGCAAAGTCGCCCCCACCTGTGTTCACGCTGCCAGAAACAGTGGCTCCTTCGGCTTGATTGATAGTGGCATGATCACCTGTGGCAACAAGAGCATTATCCCCTTCAACATTTATGGCTGCGCCAGGTAATGGTGCTAATGGATCAGGCGGCGCAGGACGGCCGTCTACGCCTTTAGCCACACCTTCCCCACCAATTAACTGCGCTACCGGGAAGACATTGGATGTGTGCATAACTGGGGTTTGCGAAACATGCATGGCTGCGGCCGTTTCCTTCACACGCCTGTAGACCCAACTCATCACATCAGTCACCACGACAGTCGTATCATCTTCGTTGTGGGGCGCATGTCCTGTCAGGGCTTCAATCAAATGATAGGTGAATACGCTCATTTTTTTGTCCGAGCGCACATAGGATGATTCTGAACCTGT
>JAGRDI010000618.1 GCA_020432765.1 Anaerolineales bacterium
TTCGCTGTACTATCTGCTGGAGCCGTATAAGTGGTCATAGTTCGCCTTCCTTTCAAGTCATGACATCATCAGGACTTGAGACATAACCCAGGTCAGTATAGTCGTCTCGTCTAGATAACGACTATACTGACCTGTACAATCAATTAGGGACGATCAAGGATAGCCTGAATCTGTGCGTTACCTGCTTCTAATTCAGCAGCAATATCTGCATCCGGGTTAGCCAAGGCATTACCAACGGCCGTTTCCCAGGCTGTCTGGATTTCGATAAAGGCTTTGTGCGGTATATCGGTGCTGCCAATGGCGTTGAATTCATCAGCAGCCATTGCGACTGACTCAATGGCCTGAACCTCAGGCAATTGTTGCACTTCAAGTTTCCCAGGCACCTGACCGGAAGTTGCCCAGAAGGCACCATTATCTGCCAGGTAAGTCATCAAAGCCTTCGCCTTGTTAGCGCCATCTTCATCCACCCCAGCGGGAACGGCCATGATGTGCGAGTCCAACTTAACGGCTTGCTTTCCGTCTGGAGCCAGCGAATTAATGAATGCCACGCCAGTCAGCGCAGCCACATCCGGGTTGTCTTTCATAAAACCACCCGTCCATGTACCTTCCCACATAAAGACCAGGCGATTGTTGGCATAAAGATCACCTGCCCATAACTTTCCGGGAACGGCTGGCGGTGCTACATGGTATTTATACATCAAGTCGTGCCAGTACTGAACCGCAGCAATTGCTTCGGGGCTATTCAAAGTAGCCTGAGTGGCATCCTCATTCATCACGCTGGCGCCAAATTGCCACAGTGTTGTGGGAATGGTATAGCGCGGCCAGGTGAACTCCATGGCCCATACATCTACATTTTCTGGATCGAACCCCTCTTCGTTGGGGTGGAGGCCGTTGACATCTGTTGTCAGCATTTGCGCCCACTCGATGAACTCGTCGCCGTTCTGGGGTAGATTGTCGGGGTCGAGACCGGCATCTTCGATTAACTGTCTGTTGTACCAGAGCAACCAGCCATGGTTATCAAAGGGGACGGCCATTGTGTCGCCGTTATAAGTGATAGCGTTGATGACAGCAGGGTTGAAGTCATCCTTGTTCATGGTTCCATCGCTGTACATCAACTCTTCCATCGGCATCATTAAACCCTGTGCAGCCATCTGGTTGACCTCGGCAGCATGGAAGATGACCATGTCTGGCGGCGAACCAGCGGCAACGGCCGTAGGATACTTCTGGAAAAACGTGTCCCAGGCATACCCTTCAGCATTGAGGCAAACATCTGGATTCGCAGCCACAAAGTCCTCCAACATGACGGCGAAGACGGCACCATCAGTACCGGTTAGACCGTGCCAGAGAACCAATGGATCGTCACACTCACCGAGTGCATTTACAATTGGGGTCGGCTCTGCATTGGGATCAACAGGAGCTTCCTCAACAGCCTCTTCCTCATCGGGTGCTGCCGCTTCATCCGCTGTTTCTGCCGGTGCCTCTGCCTCCTCAGCCGGAGCTGGCTCAGAAGCTGTCCCGCCACACGCGACAAGCGCCATGATTAATGCCAACAACAAAACAATGCTAAACAAAAACTTTCTCATTACACCTTCTCCTTTTTTGCCAATCTGTGCTCTACACAGGTTCACGATTGGCTATTAATTTTCAGCACAACCAAATTGCGGTGCTGTTAAAAAACAATGTAAGGTTAGTCACCTAACAGGCGAAAGATTTCATGTTGATTCGCGTTCGATAAAACGGAGCGGGATTTCAATGCGACGGCTGGGACCATTGTACTCGCCCTGGATGCGCTCGAAGATCGCCTTTGAAAGGTATTTGCCCATCTCATCTGGGTATTGAGCCACAGTAGAGAGACGTGGAGACACCCAAGATGCTGTGGGAATATCATCAAATCCCACAATGGCCACGTCGTTTGGTATGCGTAAGCCACTTTGTTTGACAGCTTCCATAGCGCCAAGGGCCATTAAGTCGTTACAGACAAATACGGCCGTTGGTGGAGTCGGCATGGCAAGAAGCTGTTGCATGGCGGTGTAACCACTTTCTAATGACCAGTCGCCTACCTGTTCATAGTCCGAATTTAGCTTGAGACCGGTCGCTTGCAGCGCACGCTTAAAACCCTGATGGCGTCGTGCACCTGCTGGGAAGCGGTCTGTTACTCCAATGTACCCTATTTGAGTATGGAACTTTTCTGTGTGCAGCCAGGTAACAACATCACATGTTGCCTGTTCATCGTTACTATAGGCTATATCTACCTGTGGGTGATTGAGGTGTTGTCCAACAGCGGCTATTCTTGCGTCTGTGCGATCAATCAATTCATCCAGATCATCATCATTAAGGTGATAAGGAATCATGACAATTCCGTCTACTGGACGGCGAATGACTGCTTCGACAAACTGTTTTTCACCAGCGAGCGTGTGGTCTGAGTTGGCGATCATGATGTCATAGCGGTGGGTGTTGGCAGCATCCTGCACGGCACGTATTAAGGGGTGATAGAACGGATTGGTAATATCGGCGATCATAATAGCAACCATATGCGTCTTTTGTCCGCGCAGGCTGCCTGCATGCAAATTGGGTTGGTACCTTAATTGTTCAACAGCTTCAAGAACGCGTTGGCGTGTTTTCTCGCCAATGGCGATTGGCTCCTCCACTCCGCTGAGGACACGCGAGACAGTGCTTTGTGAGACATCAGCAAGTTGCGCAACATCACGCATTGTGGCTACTTTTCGATTCGACCTTCGTTTTTTAGGCGACATGATTGATCCCTAATGAAGTTCCTGTTGATCCAATCCGAAAACTAAATGTGCATCACCGCAATCGTATGCGGT
>JAGRDI010000619.1 GCA_020432765.1 Anaerolineales bacterium
ATACCTAACTGCAAGGCAATACCTTTGTTGGTTTCACCAGCGGCAACAGCCTGTAAGGTTTGCAGCTCGCGATCGGTCAGGGGATTCTCTTTGGTTGTAGACGGCCGTTTCCCACCACGCTGTGTTTGGATCAACAAACGCGCCATCACATCCGCGCCTAACAATGATTCCCCTTTCGCGGCTGCATAAATGGTATCCAACAAGGTCTCACGCACGGTATCTTTGAGCAAAAAGCCTTTGGCACCGGCTTGCAAGCCGCGCAGCATCAGATCATCTTCGTTGTAAGTTGTCAGGATCACAACAGCGACTTGTGGATGGTCACGTTGTAGATGCTCGATGGCAGTCAGGCCATCCATGCCGGGCATACGTAAATCCATCAAGACAACATCGGGTGGCTGCTGGGCGACGAGTTGTAACGCCTCAGCACCATCGGCGGCTTCGCCAATAACTTCGATGTCAACGGCCGTTTCCAAAATCAGACGTAATCCTTCACGCACAATCGCATGATCATCCGTAATCAAAACAGTTATTAAGTCACTCATGCGACCTCCAATGGCAATGTAACCGTCAGGTGGGTTCCTTGCCCCACCTGGCTGTCGATCTCAAAACGGCCGTTTACCAGGCGCGTGCGCTCACGCATGCCTAACAAACCATAATGTCCCGTGCGTGCAGCCTTTTCTACATCAAAGCCAACCCCATCATCACGCACATCAATCGTCAATAATTGATCTGTTTGCCGCAGTTCCAGCCATACATTTGTTGCCTGCGCATGACGAGTAATGTTGGTCAGACATTCGCCGGTAATCCGTTCAGCATGGTCAGCAACGGCTCCTTCGATAAACTCAGTTGAAGACAATTCTAACGCGAGATGACAGGGGATGCCTGTCGCCTGTGTAAATCGATCGGTCTGTTGCTGCACCGCCTCGGCTAACGAGCGATCTTCGAGGCGCAAATCATCAATCGCAGCACGAGCCTGAGCTAATGTGTTACGCGCACGCTGCATACTTTGTTGGACGATGGTCTGGGCACGCGGCACATTGCCATTTGTCAGATTCGCATTGGCCGCTTCCAACAGCAATACCAATCCGGCCACGCCTTGTGCCAGGGTGTCATGCAGTTCACGTGCCATGCGTTGGCGCTCGGCAGCTAATGTCAGATTTTCAACCTGCGCAGCATAATCAGCCAACTGGTGATGGGTTGTTTCCAGTTCCTTTAGCAGCTCCTGGCTGTGGGACCGTGCATCCATCTGCCGTCTGTAAAGCACCATAAAGATAATTAGCAAAGCCATTGTCGAAATGGTTGGGCTGAGCCATTCAGCCATAAGTGTCCAACCACCAAGCAGCAAATAGCCGATTCCCGTTAACAGCAAATATCCCACAACACCGCCAACAGCCAGCCGTGTCAGGCCAAATAAACCCAGCGTTTCGGCAATCAAGGCCGCATACAATGCTAAGACTAATGATGGGCGCTGCGCTACCAACACCAAAGCCAACGCCAGCAAGCCTTGCACCAGCAGATAAACAGTTCCCCATCCCGTATGCGCAACCGCATTTCCACTCAACCAATGCAAGGTCAGATGCAGTACCATCAAAGCAGTGAAAAGCAGCATACGACCCACAGACATTGTTGCGGGCGCACCAAAGAGTGCCAGCAAGGTCATAACAAGCAGAAGTATCGTGATGATGAGATAAAACGGCCGTCCCTCAGCCATCTCATCACTATGGAAATATGTGCGTATCGTTTTCAGCATGACTTTATTGTACCTCTATTTTGTTCGAGGGAAATTGTCCGTTTGTACATTGTACAGGTAGTCATTTGCCGTTTTACAAGCAGTCCACACAGTTTTTGACTCACATGAATTTTTCTTCCGAGCGACTGTTTCCCCACCCAATATTCCCCAGGAATCTACTTGGGCGCTGGTGTTCGGCACGACTAAAGTCGTTACTACAAACCCCAAATGCTTTGCTTAACATCCATAGATTAACCAAAAATTCTTGGGATTAAGTCAAAAATGTGCCAAACCTGACAAGCCTAGAATTCGCCATTCCACAAACATCGAGGAAATGGTGCAGGTTGGTGGTGTGTGGCACAAAAACTTAGTGCATTGACCTCAATCGACTTGCAAACACCTTATCGTACATTGTCCAAAAGTACAATCGGTCGCTGCCAAACGGCCGTTACCTTTCTCACCATAAACTGCTAAACTGAAAACACATTTAATCAACTAGAAGGAGAAGCAAATGAATGCAGTCATTCAAACAAACGGGTTAAGCAAATCATTTGGTGCTGTAGAAGCGTTAAAACCGCTCGATTTGAGCGT
>JAGRDI010000024.1:0-7240 GCA_020432765.1 Anaerolineales bacterium
TATTGTATGCTGAAAAAGACAAAGATAAAAAAACTGTGTTTTTCACAAAGCATTCACCGATTACTTAACACCTGATGAACTAATGAAACGGCCGTTTGCATTTTACGTAAGGATGGGCGAAAAAGGAAATAGAAAATCAACTTAGAGGCATTTATGCGTATTTGGCTGCTCACACTCATTTTTACATTATTGTTATTATCGGCTTGTCAGGAAGCGCTGCCGCTTGTTGATGAATCAATTTCTGTTAAAGAAACGGCCGTTGTCATCGTCACTGAAATTCCACCCTCAGCGACTGCCCAACCAACGACAACAATGGTGGCTACAGCCACAACCACCTCGATTCCAACCATACAAGCAGCCCAAGCAACAGCCACAGCAACCTTAAGGCCTCAGGAAGAATCCGCTCGTGAACTGGATACGGCCGTTGCACCCACTCGTGACAATTATCGTCTCGCTCAAGCGTATCGCGGCCTAAACGCAACGCAAGAGAAAACTGTCCTGCCAGTAACCGAACCCCTCCCAATTGGCACGATTCATACCTTCAATATTCTCAACGTCATTGACAATACAGTGAGCCAAATCGATGCGGAACTGTTAGCCATTGGTGAGCATGCTTATTTCTGGTTCGATACCACCCCCGGTGCACTGATTCCTGATGCGAATGAGTTAGATGCGGCCGTCGCCACATTTGACGATATTTATGGCAAAGTAACCGCGCAATTTGGCAGTGAAGCCAACCCCGGCATCGACGGCGACCCGCGTCTGCATGTTGTCAATGCCTCGCCAATTGCCCTGTGCGGTACAACCTTAGACACCATGGATCAGTGTTATTTAGCTGGTTTGGTAACTTCCATAGATATGTTACCACGTGCAGTAGACGGCCGTTCGAACGAACGCGAAATGTTTGTCATGAACAGCCAACGTTTCGGTGGTGATTATTATTTAGGGGTGCTCGCCCATGAATTCCGCCATATGATCGAGGATAATTTTGATTCATCGGGCATGGATTGGGAAAAAGAAGGTTCTGCTACCCTGGCGGCTGAAATTGCAGGTTTTCCCAGCAACGGCCCCGAACGGGGCAATGTGTTTCTGACCAACCCCGACCAACAATTAAACAGTTGGACTGAGGACAATACCAGTCCGTTCTATGGTCAAGGCTATTTGCTAAATCGTTATATTTTAGATCGATTTGGTGCGGATTTTTACAAAGCATTTGCCACCAGCCAAGCACAAGGTTTAAACACAATTGATGCCATCGCACCTGAATTTGGCCTTGATCAAACGGGTGAAACAGTCTGGTTGGATTGGCTGACAGCTTTGGCGCTACACAACCATCCACATGCTCCTGAACAATACACATTCCAAAATGCAGGGGTTGATACGGCCGCTGCCACTCCTATCGAAACCCTGCCGACCACAATCGACACAACCGTCCACCAATATGCAGCCGACTATTATGCCCTGCCCAACGAGCCACTCACACTCACATTCAGTGGCAATGAAACTGTCTCGTTGATTGGTTCCCCGGCTGCATCCGGTGATCATTATTGGGTCGCTCAACGTGCCAACCATAGTAATCCACAGCTTACGCGCGAATTGGATTTGAGCGCAGTTGATTCAGCAACGCTAAACTATTCAGTTTTTGCCGACATTGAACATGGCTATGATTTTGCTTATGTGGCGGTTTCTACTGATAACGGCCGTAGCTGGCAGCCACTCAGCGCCGACAATATGCAAGGCCTAGATCCAGCCGACAGCCCGTCCGGCGGCGCACATACACCGCGTTTTTATACTGGCCGCTCACAGGAATGGGTACAAGAAAGCATCGATCTGACTCCTTTTGCCGGTCAAACCATCCAACTGCGCTTCGAATACGTCACTGATCCCATCTTGACTTATGCCGGCATCGCATTTGACGATATATCTGTCCCCGAAATTAACTTTTTTGATGATGCTGAAAGCGAACTCGATGGATGGACAGCCGAAGGCTTTGTGCGCTCGACCGATATGTTACCCCAGAACTGGCACCTGATATTAATCACATTTGAAGCTGATAGCACACCTACTGTGCAACAATTTACACCTAATTCCGGCGAACCGTTCACACTAAACGTTGAAAATCCTGGCAGCGAAAATCCCATTCTCATTGTTGCCGCGACCGCCCCGCAAACATTAGAAGAAACAACCTATTCCCTTAATCTAGCAAATTGAGATTCTGGTCTGGTTTATGCCAAAGTCGTTTTGTCAGGCAGTAGATTTGAGGTCAAGATTGAGCAGTTGGGAAACGGCCGTATCGCCTCACTTCGCCTTGCAATAAAAAAGATTCCGCGTCTAGATTCATACGAATTCTAAAATCCACGAAATCCCTAAAAAATTAGGCGGGAGAGGATGGGAGTCGAACCCACCGCCGCTTGCTCCGCGCAACCAGCCACTGATGTTGAAGACCAGGGCGCCCACCGGGACACAACCACTCCCAAATTAATTGTTCAACCAAGTTTACAACATTTTCAGCTAAATCGATAATCGCATTTTTATAAGAGGTCTTCTGTAAGACTTGCCTTAAGCCGTAAAAATTATAATAATTAAGCAAGACTCATCCAGAGAGGTGGAGGGAACGGCCCGATGAAACCTCAGCAACCAGGGTGCTAGATGGATAATCCAGCTAACCATGGTGCTAACTCCGGCAGACAATAGTCTGAGAGATGAGAGGACCACATGTTTGTGAAACTTGGGCCTCTCGCAATGAGAGGCTTTTTTATTGTTCTAATTTCCTAACCAAGTGCAAAATAATCTTGGTGTTCTTTTTTGCCCTTGCAGTTAGTTACCACGGGAAAGTAAGATAAAAGATGACAAAAACAAACTTGCTCAAACAATTACTTGATGAACGCATTTTGGTGATGGATGGCGCGATGGGATCGCTGCTGCAAACGTACCAACTCGATGAAGCCGGCTTCCGTGGCACACGCCTTGTTGACCATGATCATGATGTACGCGGTAATAACGATTTGCTCAATCTTACACAACCTGAGATCGTACAAGCTGTGCATACAGCTTACCTAGAAGCCGGTGCCGACATCATCACAACTAATACATTTAATGCCAATGCCATTTCACAAGCAGATTATAATTTATCACATCTGGCTTATGAGATGAATTTGGAAGCGGCCCGGCATGCACATGCAACGGCCGTTACCGCCACCACCCTGACTCCTGCAAAACCACGCTTTGTAGCCGGGTCTCTCGGCCCACTCAATCGCACACTATCGCTTTCACCCGATGTCAACGACCCAGGCTATCGCAATGTCACCTGGGATGAAGTGGTTGCCGCCTATTATAATGCAGCACGCGGTTTAATGGACGGCGGTGTAGACATCATCCTCATTGAAACGATTTTCGACACGTTGAATGCCAAAGGCGCAATTTTTGCGGTTAAGACTTTGTTTGAAGAACGCGGCGAAACATTGCCAATTATGGTTTCCGGCACCATCACCGATGCGAGCGGCCGTACTTTATCTGGACAGACGATGGAAGCATTCTACTATTCCATTCGTCATGCCGACGCGCTGATTGTGGGGTTAAACTGTTCATTGGGGCCGGGAGCGTTACGGCCGTATATCACCACCATCGCTAAACTAGCCGACACCTACGTCAGCATCTACCCCAACGCCGGGCTGCCCAACGAGTTCGGCGAATTTGACGAAACGCCAGAAATTATGGCTCCCGTGCTGCAAGATTTCGCCAAAGAAGGTTTGGTAAATATCGTCGGTGGCTGTTGCGGCACAACGCCCGCCCATATCCAAAAGTTTGTCGAAGCGGTTACGGGTTTGCCACCGCGCCCAATCCCACAGCATAAATCGATCACACGCCTCAGTGGACTCGAACCATTGGTGATCACACCAGAACTCAACTTCGTCAATGTCGGCGAGCGCACCAATGTCACAGGCTCACGCCGTTTTGCACGTTTGATCAAAGAGGAAGATTACGACAAAGCATTGAGCGTGGCACGCCAACAAGTTGTTAGTGGGGCACAAATCATCGACATCAATATGGATGAGGGCATGTTGGACTCAAAAGCCGCCATGCGCCGCTTCTTGAATTTAATCGCCACCGAACCCGACATCGCACGCGTGCCTATCATGCTTGACTCGTCCAAATGGGCGGTGATTGAAGCTGGTTTGCAATGTGTACAAGGCAAAGCGATTGTCAATTCGATCAGCATGAAAGAAGGTGAGGCCGAGTTTATTCGGCAGGCAAAATTAGCACGCAAATATGGTGCGGCCGTTATTGTGATGGCTTTTGACGAAGAAGGACAAGCCGACTCCACTCAACGCAAAATCGAGATTTGCCAACGCGCCTACCAAATTCTCACCGGAATCGTCAAATTTCCACCCGAAGATATCATCTTCGATCCCAATATTTTCGCCATCGCCACCGGTATCGAAGAGCATAATGAATATGGCATGGCCTACATCGAGGCAACACGCTGGATCAAACAAAATCTACCGCATGCACTCATCAGCGGTGGCGTCAGCAACATATCCTTTTCATTCCGGGGCAATGACACCGTGCGCGAAGCGATTCATGCCGCCTTTCTTTATCATGCGATTCAGGCGGGTATGGATATGGGCATTGTCAATGCAGGACAATTAGAGGTATATGCCGAAGTTGAACCGCAGTTGCTTGAGCTCGTCGAAGATGTGCTTTTTAATCGCCGCCCAGATGCAACAGACCAGTTAGTCACTTACGCTGAAACGGTCAGGGGTAAAAAGAAAACCCAAACCGAAGACCTGGCCTGGCGTAACGCGCCCGTCGAAGATCGCTTAACGCATGCGTTAGTAAAAGGGATTGGCGACTTTGTCGTGGCCGATGTAGAAGAAGCACGCGCTAAATATGCCGAAACCTTACAAATTATCGAGGGGCCACTGATGGCGGGCATGAATGTGGTTGGCGATTTATTTGGGGCTGGCAAAATGTTCCTGCCACAAGTGGTCAAAAGTGCACGCGTGATGAAACAAGCTGTCGCCTATTTGATCCCGTTCATTGAAGCTGAACAAAAAGCTTCTGGTGAGATTCGCAAAAACGGCAAAATCTTGCTGGCAACGGTCAAGGGAGATGTCCATGATATTGGCAAAAATATCGTCGGCGTGGTACTTGGCTGCAACAATTATGAGGTGATTGATTTAGGTGTGATGGTGCCTGCTGAAAAAATTCTGGCAGCGGCACGCGCAGAAAATGTCGATATTATCGGTTTGAGTGGGCTGATTACGCCTTCACTCGAAGAGATGCGCTTCGTGGCGAGCGAATTGGAGCGCGAAGGTTTCAATTTGCCGCTGTTAATTGGTGGTGCCACCACATCTAAAATACATACGGCCGTTAAGATCGAACCCAACTATAAGCAAGGCCCGACAGTCCATGTCGTCGATGCGTCGCGTGCGGTCGGTGTAGCTTCAAAATTACTGAACCCTGAACAGCGCGATGAATTTGTTGCCGAGTCACGGGCTGAATATGACACGATTCGCAGTAAACATGCCGGACGCACAGCACGCAAACGATTACGTACTTTACAAGAGGCACGCCGCAATAAGTTTAAGGTCAATTGGGATGCTTATACGCCGCCCGTACCAACCTTCACCGGCATACAGGTCTTTGAGGATATTAATTTGCAGGAGATACGGCCGTATATCGACTGGACACCCTTCTTCAGCGCCTGGGAGCTTAGCGGAAAATACCCTCGTATCTTCGATGATGAGATCGTTGGCGAATCGGCGCGACAGCTATTTGAAGATGCCCAGCAAATGCTCGACTGTATCATCAGCGAAAAGTGGCTGACCGCCAGAGCTGTCATCGGACTCTTCCCTGCGAACAGCCAAGCAGATGACATTCTTGTTTGTGATGGCAATGGCACAACCACAACCATCCATTGCTTGCGCCAGCAAATGGAAAAACCACCAGGACGGCCAAATTTTGCCCTGTCTGATTTCATTATGCCCGCAGGTAAGGATAAACAAGATTATATCGGTATGTTTGCCGTCACGGCTGGTATTGGTTTAAAAGATATGGTGGCGCGTTTTGAGGCTGCACACGATGATTACAACGCGATTATAGCCAAAGCCTTAGCGGATCGTCTCGCCGAAGCACTGGCTGAATATATGCACAAGCGTGTACGCGAAGAATTTTGGGCTTATTGCGATTCAACACCCCTGGACAATAACGCCTTGATCAAAGAACAATATCGCGGTATCCGTCCTGCGCCTGGCTACCCTGCCTGTCCTGACCATACAGAAAAGGGTGAACTTTTCCGTGTTTTGGATGCGGCAGCCCAAGCAAATATCAACCTGACAGAAAACTATGCCATGTCACCCGCAGCTTCAGTCAGCGGCTACTATTTTGCTCATCCGGAAGCAGCCTATTTTGGACTCGGCCGTATCGGCAAAGATCAAGTCGAGGATTATGCGCAGCGCAAAGGATTAACAGTCGCCAAAACTGAACACTGGCTAGCTTCCAATCTCGGCTACGATCCTGCATAAGAACTAAAAAATATTCCCAATTATTTCTAACAATAACCGTATCTCCCATTGGCAAAACCAGCCCCCTTGTTTACAATCCCTTCATGCGCATTGGAGTACTCTCAGACACACATAATAACATCGGTAATTTACGAAAAGCATTGCAAATTTTCCGTGAGAAGGGTATCACGACTCTTGTTCACTGCGGTGATATGGCTAACATCGCTACAGCCCAACAGATGGCTGGCTTCAATGTCATTTATGTCAGTGGCAATACGGATAGCCCACCAGAAGCGGTAAAAGATGCTGTTTGGCTGCTCGATCCAAACCACAATGAAATCGGAAATGTGTACAGCGGCGAATTAGACGGCGTCAAAATTGCTGCAACGCATGGTCATTTAACACACGAATTAGACAAGTTAATCAAAACCAACAAATATGCCTTTGTGTTTCATGGTCACACACATCGCAAACGGAATGAAACTATCAAACAAACACGGGTAATCAATCCTGGCGCACTGGGTGGGGCACGTTATGAACCACGCTCAATCGCGATTGTCGATTTAGTAGAGGGACATGTTAAATTTTTACATGTGACGAACTATTGATCAAAGCATATTGCATAATCTCGCGGAGGTTACACAATATACAATACGCAGTAAATTCTAAAAAACTAGCTGGACACTGGCGTTTTTTATTTTACCAGAGAAGACTTGTCAGGTTTTATGATCAAT
>JAGRDI010000024.1:7271-19227 GCA_020432765.1 Anaerolineales bacterium
AGAAACCTGACAAGTCTAGAATTCGTCAGACTCCAGAAACTAAGCAAAAAGGTTTAATTTATGCGATTTTTAGTGACAGGCGGGGCTGGTTTTCTGGGCGCTGCTCTAGCAAACAGATTGGTTTTAGAAGGACATGTTGTCAATGTGCTAGATGATTTGAGCAACGGCCGTTGCGAACATTTGTTACCTGCCGTTCACTTCGTCAAAGGCGATATCGACAACATTCCCCTGCTGTGGTCATTGTTACATGATGTTGATTGTGTTTACCACCTCGCTGCACGTGTTTCAGTCGCTCAATCCATTCTACATCCACGCGACTACAATCGTGTTAATGTCGGCGGTACAGTCAGTCTAATGGAAGCAATGCGCGATACCGGCGTGCGGCGCGTTGTTTTCACTTCATCAGGGGCAATATACGGCCGTCAACACAACGAACCCGTCCACGAAGACCATGTCCCCCATCCCGACTCTCCCTACGCCGTTAGTAAATGGGCCGCCGAGCAATATATCCACACCATCGGCGAACTTTATGGCCTGGAAACCGTCGCTTTACGCATATTCAATGCCTATGGGCCGCGCCAAAGCCTGCCACTCTCACACGCACCAGTTGTACCACGTTTTATGCAGCAAGCACTCACTGGTGGTTCCGTTGTTTTGTTTGGCGATGGCTCCCAAACGCGCGATTTTGTCTACGTTGAAGATGTACTCGCCGCCCTGATCAGAGCGGCCACAGCCCACCATATCAACCGCAGTGTTCTCAACATTGGTAGCGGTGTTGAAACCAGCATTAATAATCTCGTCAATCAAATTGAAATCGTAACCGGCTGCAAAGTCAACCGCATTTACAATCAAACTAATATTGGTGGCGTGCCACGCCTTGTCGCTGACATCAGTCGTGCAAATGAGCTTTTAGATTTTAAGCCCCAAATGACATTGACCGATGGTCTAAGGTGTATGTTGGTTGAAGATATTCGCTTCAAAAATCTTACGCTCAAAAAAATCCCGTTGGCATAAAAAAGATAGGGCGATAATCAACAAGAAATTCGTCTATTTATACTTGCACATCCCAACAAAAATGAGCAGTTCGTGTTAGTAACAAACTGCCCATCCAATTAGTTCCCATGCCGAAGGTGGGATTCGAACCCACACGGACGTAAAGCCCACTACGCCCTGAACGTAGCGCGTCTGCCAGTTTCGCCACTTCGGCTTAAGGTGGCGAAATTGTACCAATTCACAATTAAATGTCAATATTTGAGCATGAGAGCCAAATTAAATCGATGCAAAAAAGTGTTGCTGCTTATGGTAATCATATTAAACCGATCTACAATAAAATTGATCTTTAGCACTATTTTAAAAGGTATCGAAATATGGGAAATTCATTGAAATTATTTAAAGTACGCGGCATCGATATTCGGCTGCACTTTACGTTTCCGCTCATTTTAGTGTGGGCAGCAGTTCAATTTGGAGCCTTATCGGGATATTTTGAGGGAGCCATCTTTGGCGTCATCGTCGTCAGCCTATTATTTGTACTCGTAACGCTGCATGAACTCGGTCACAGCTTCGCGGCACAATATTATGGTGTGCCGGTCAAACAGATCGTGCTTTCACCTATCGGCGGTGTAGCACAATTGGCACGCATTCCAGACAAACCACTTCAAGAACTTGTGATTGCGATTGCCGGTCCAGCGGTCAACATTATCATCGCTGTTCTGATGGCATTGGCTTTGTTAATTCCTAATCATGATTTAGCCAACATCAATTTGGCCCTATCTGGTACAGCGGGTTTAACGTTTACGGCCGTTTACACGTATGTGTTTGTATCCAATATCTTCCTGGCAGTTTTCAATTTGCTGCCCGCCTTCCCTATGGATGGTGGACGTATCTTACGCGCACTGTTGGCACTGCGCCTGGATTATGCCAAAGCAACTAATATTGCTGTGCAGATTGGCCGCGTTTTTGCAGTTGGTTTAGGTATTTGGGGTTTAATGAACGGCAACTTCTTCCAGATGCTAATCGCTTTTTTCATCTTTGGCGCTGGCAGCCAAGAGGCAAAATATACCCAAATTCGCCACAAGCTAAAAAAATATACAGTGGGTCAAGTTTATTCGGCCGATGCCTATCGACTAGAACCCAATTACACACTGCAACAAGCGGTTAATATGCTTTCATACACAAAACAACAGGATTTCCCGGTCGTTTTTGGCGAACGTTTGGTCGGATTTTTGTCGGGTTCACAATTACGCGCAGCACTGCAAACCCATTCGGCTTATGAATATGTAACGGCCGTTATGCAGCGTAATCTGATCCCAGTAACCCCGCACACAGATTTATTCACAGTTCAAAACCGGATGATTGCCGAGAATTTGGAAGCTTTACCAGTGGTTTCTGCAGGCGACGGCCGTTTTCTGGGTATAATCACACGCCAGAATTTCAACCGTATTCATAAGCCGTCAAATAATAATCCACAAGAACCGATTATTGTGGATGCGGTTTAGGTGCATAGATTTCACCACAGAGTTCACAAAAAACACAGAGCATCAAGGTTTTTGCCAAAATTCTCTGTGAATTCTTTGCTTCTCGTGGTTTAAAAAATTTCTGCTTAATTGCGTTCAAAGAGATTGGCAAGGGACATATCATTTAAGAAAAAGCGTTGTAGCAGCATAAAAAGCAAGATGATGGGCAGGGTCATCAAGACTGCACCTGTCATCAGTAATGGCCAGTTTGTGGGGTCGAGTTGTTTAAGGATTTGTAGTCCCACGGGCAATGTATATGATTGGGGGTCATATATATACAAGACCGGGCTGATGAAATCGCTCCAATAAAGAGCGAAGGTGAGGATAGCGACAGCAACGGCCGTTGGCATCACCAAGGGCAGCGCCAGCCGCCGCCACAGCATAAAAGCAGACGAGCCATCCAAACGTGCCGCATCAAACATTTCACTCGGAATGCGATGGAAACTCCAATAAAAGAGCAGTACAAACAAAGGGTTACTGGCCGCGAAAGCGGGTAAAATCAATGCCCACAATGAATCGATCAAACCCAGCCAACTCAAAATTTGGAAGCGGAATAACCAGACAGCCGCGCTGGGGATCATCAACATGACCACACTAAAAATAAATAATCGGCGGCGTGGTCGATAGGGAAGTTGGCTCATGCTAAAACCAGCCAGGGAAGCAACTATCAAAGTGATCGGAACGGCCGTTGCCACAACAATCACCGAATTGCGAATATAACGCAGCATCGGCAGCATCTCGAAAACCACAGGGTAGTTTGACCAACTAGGATTTGTTGGCCACCACTCAACAGATTGCGGCGGTGGCAACCCTACTGGACGCAGGGAGTTAACCGCCATCCAAAAGAGCGGCAGCAGGAAAACGGCCGTTGCCAGCAGTGCCAACGCATGATGCAGCCCCAAACGAAATCTAGACATTGTCAGCAATCCCGCGTGACCCAATCAAGCTTAAAATGCCGGCGATAAGTAAGCCGATAATCACAAACATCAACACCAACAAAGCTGCTGCCAGTCCAAAATCAAACAGATCGAATGCCAGTTCATAAATCAACAGTGGCACAAGTGTGGTCGCGTAATAAGGGCCGCCATAGGTCATCACAAATGTAGGTGTGAACGTGTTTTGCAAACTGATTACCAGGTCACGAAAGGCCAATAACAGCAGCCAGGGCAAAATGAGGGGGAATGTGATGCGCCAAAAGGATTGCCAACTGTTGGCACCATCAACAGTTGCCGCTTCATAGACAGCATGTGGTATGGTTTGCAAAGCGGCCAACAAAACCACAAAACCTTCTCCTATTTGAAAAAGCGCCATGAAAATGATGGCAAACAAAGCGGTATCCGATTCAGTTAACCAGGCAGGTGTAGGCAGCTGCAACCAGCTCAGTAACAAATTGAGGGGGCCATAAAGCGGGTTGAATATCCACAACCAAATTAATGCATAAGCAACTTCAGGAATCACAGTAGGCACGTAGACGGCACTGCGGTGCAAGCCAAATGGTCGTGATTTGCGCTGCAGCAAAAGCGCCAAAAGTAATGCACCTAGAAGACGGAGAGGAACGGCTGTTAATAAAAAAATCAAAGAGTTGCGCACCGAAAGGCGTACCAGCGGGGAGTTCAATAGGCGCCGGAAATTGTCCAATCCCACCCAAACAGGTGTTTTGACAGCGTTATATTCAGTGAAAGCGACAGCCAGCGTCGCCAAGGCGGGCAGGATAACCAGCAAGATAGATCCTAGTAGATAAGGCAGCAGAAAAAGACGCAGTTGGCCTTGGTATGAGATGCGTTCCCATTGTTTCGATAACCAGCTCATTGATTCAAAAACATTCCGCAGTTTACTTGATGGCCCCAAAAGCCGCGAAACAAGAATTTTTGTGCAAAATATCAACCTGTTTGAAGCCAACTTGCCGCAGTAGATCAAGTTGGTAGGTGAGAGGACGTGGCGAGTCTTCTAAATCAATATAAGTAAATACTTTATCGCGATATTCAGAACCACCCACCGAAATCAAATAATCACTATAACGCCGCCACATTAGCGCTTGTACGGCTGGGTTTTCGTGGGCGATTAAGTCTGTTATCCAAACTGACCCGCCTGGTGCTGTGATCGCATACAACTTGGCAAAAGCAGTTTCCCAATCGCGATCATCGCGCAGATGATGTAATACGGCCGCAGCAATAACTACATCATAGGATACGGTGGCTAAATCGACAGTGCGGAAATCGCCGTGAAACAACTTGATTGCTTGATTACCCGTGGCGATAACACGCGAGTAAGCTTTTTCGAGCATAGGCAGACTCAAATCTAGCAAATGACATTCGGCCGACCCCACAAGTTCTAAAAGTTTGAGTGTATTATTGCCCGCGCCACAACCAATATCTAAAATCCGCTTAATGGGATTGGTGACAGCAACGGCCGTTTCCGTAATCAATTCCATCGCCAGCGGGGCATCAATCGTCGCAGTTTGTCCAGTCGTTAAATTAGAAAAACGTTCTACATCATTATCAAAACGCTTCTGGATAGCTTGCACAGAAGATTTTTTATCTAAGGGTGTGGACAAACTCGTCTCCTCTGCAAACAGCTACCAAGATCATAACAGCACCCATGACAAAATCAACCGTTAGCAATATTGTGATCTGAGATTTTACCTTCTCGCGTACTAATATCATACAGCTATTTTAACATAGCAAACGTTTAGTCGGCACGTTTTCAAAAATTGTCTATGCTGCTAACAGGCAGCGTTCTCTCCCGTTCATTTTCTAACCAAAACCGAACCTTTGAAAACGAAATTTATGATATACTGCAAGATATCTTATTAAAAGGCTTGAGAGTAAACAAATATTTGTGTCCTCAATGCCACAGGTGAGACATCCTCATGATGAATTCCCACCAAAACCTTTTACAAGTCAACAAAACCAGGAGGTAACATGATAAAGTCCATATGGAAAATTGGCATTGGCATTTTTTGCTTACTGCTTGTTGGGCTGTTTTTACTGCCAGCCAAAAACAATACACAGAAACAGCAAGCGCCCGCAAACAACCGTTCCATAGCAGCCACGAATGCAAACTCAAAATCTGACGATGACGATATTTGGGTGAGTGAACCGGTTGTCCCCACACATAGCTTATCGGTCGCAGAACTGCCCACATATCAGCCAGAGTTTTTCTTAGATCGTGAAATCAACCCACGCTTGAATCTTTCCGGCTTAACCGATGAAGATGTCGCCTATCCTGGTGGTATTTTCGGTGGCGTTGATCCTCTATTGGCAGTGCAAGATGCAGCACCTGATGCAATAGATCTTGCATTTTTAACACCCATCATCAATATGGACGGCCAAGGGTTTACCGGCGTCAATCCTCCCGACACAGTCGGTGATGTTGGCCCCAATCATTATATCCAAATCATCAACAGCGGCGGCGGCGGAGTAATGATGATTTATGATAAAAGTGGCAATGTGCTTGCTGGACCTACGGCACTTGATTCCTTTGGTAGTGGTGCCTGTGCTTCTGGTTTTGGCGATGGCATCGTACTGTATGACCAGATGGCTGACCGTTGGATGTTAAGCGAATTTGCCGGCTCCGGCAATCATCTATGCATCTATATCTCCGATGGCCCCGATCCGGTAAATGATGGTTGGTATGCTTATGATTTCATAACACCTAACTTCCCCGACTATCCTAAGTACGGTGTCTGGCCAGATGCTTATTATGTTTCGTCTAACGAAAACAGCCCAGCAGTTTATGCATTAGACCGTGCGAAGATGCTTAATGGGCAAGGTGCTACAGCGCAGCGCTTCACAGCACCCAGCTTGAGCGGCTTTGGCTTTCAGGCACTTATTCCGAGCGATTTAGATGGAGCCACAGCACCGCCCGCCGGTGCGCCCAACTACTTTATGCGTCATCGTGATGATGAAGCCCATAATGGCGGCAGCAATAATCCCACAGAAGATTATTTGGAAATCTGGCCATTCCATGTAGACTTTGATACTCCGGCCAATTCCACTTTTACCGGTCCCATCAATATACCCATCGCTGAAATTGATTCGGAATTATGTGGTTTCTTTGCTTTTGCTTGCTTCCCGCAGCAGGGTAGTGGCACTACACTCGATCCCTTACGTGAAGTTATCATGTTCCGGCTGCAATACCGCAACTTTGGTGCCTACGAAACCCTGGTCGGTAATCTAGTCACAGATGTTGACGGCACTGATCATGGTGGCATCCGCTGGTTTGAATTACGCAAATCAGGTGGCGGTGCCTGGACTCTGTATCAGGAAGGCACTTATGCCCCCGATGCAAATGACCGTTGGATGGGTGCAATCTCAATGGATGGCGCCGGCAATATCGCTGTTGGCTACAATGTTACCAGCAGCAGCATGTTCCCTTCGCTGCGTTATACCGGACGCCTCGCCAGCGATCCTTTAGGCACGATGCCGCAAGGTGAAGGCACTTTGATCAACGGCAGCGCTGCCAATGCTAGTAATCGTTACGGTGATTATAGTGCAATGAGCGTTGACCCGGTAGATGATTGTACGTTTTGGTTCACGGGCGAATACAATGCGTCATCTTCATGGAGCACACGCATTGGTTCATTCAAGTTCGATGCTTGTGGCGATCCCGACTTCACAATTAGTGCTACACCTCCAGAACTAGCTGTTTGTACGGGTACAGATGCTGTCTATACGGTCAATATTGGCCAGATCAGCGGCTATACCGACCCTGTCACGCTTAGCAGCAGCGGCGAACCAGCCGGAACAACGACGGGCTTTAGCTCCAATCCAGTAACCCCACCTAACAGCAGCACAATGACTATTGGCAACACGGCCGTTGCTGCAGCAGGTAACTATACGATTGATATTTCTGGCACTTCCACATCCGGTATACATATGACGCAGGTGAATTTGGAAGCATTTGATGCTGCTCCCGCTGCCCCCACATTGACAAGTCCAAGTGACGGTGCCGTTAATGTTTTGATCAGTCCAACTTTTAACTGGACGGCCGTTGCAAATGCCACTTCCTACAGCATCGAAATCGCTACAGATGCAGGGTTCACTAACGTGGTTGATTCAGCCACAGGCTTAAATGTCACCACATATAGCACTGGGATCGTCTTAGATCCACAAACAACCTATTACTGGCGTGTTTGGGCTGACAATATTTGTGGACAGGGCGCTTATTCCTCCACCTTCAATTTCACCACCGGTGACGTACCACCGGCAACGCTGTATTGTAGTGGCCCCACCGTAGGCTTTGAAGATGGTTCATTCCCATCCGATTGGTCCACCAGCTCCAATGCTGTTCCATCAGGTCAATGGGTAGTCTCGACCGACAATAGTAGTCCTTTCTGGAATCCAGGTCCGGCCCCCGAAGGCAGTTACTATGCTTCAGCCAACGATGATTTGCCCGGGAATATCGGGAGTGACGGCAGTGTAGATTATCTATATACTAACGTCATCGACCTCTCATCTATATCTGCGGCTACATTAAACTTCCAATATTTCTACAATGGTGCTTGGGGTCATCTGGCTGATGTACAGGTCAGCCCTGATGGCGGCACGACCTGGGATACGAATATCCCCGTTCCCGAGGGCGATGACTGGCAAACTTACAACCTTGACTTAAGCGCCTATGCTGGCAATAACAATGTCATGGTACGTTGGCACTCTGACGATGACGGTGGCTGGGCTGGTGGTTACGCCGTTGACGATATCAGTCTAGATTGTGATCAACAGGCACAAACAGATTACAGCGATGGCCCTGTTAGCTATGGTGTTGCGTCTCACATTGATCCTGCACCAACAGCAGCCCGTACGCTTTGGCTAGGTGCCACAGTCACCAATGACCCCGCGCCAACCCCACCGGGACATGATGACGCAAGTGATGATGGTGTCATGCGCACTGGACCATGGATTTCTGGCAACAATGCAGATGTTACTGTGACCGTAACCGGTGCCGACGGCTGGATCGCAGGGTGGGTCGACTGGGACGGCAACGGCTCCTTTGAAACTCCGGCCGAGTTAGTCCTTGATCAGGCAGTAACCAGTGGAATCAATAACTTGTCCATTGCTATCCCTGTCACCTATGTCACTGGCACCAGTGTGGAAGTCCGCTTCCGTCTGTATGCCAACGAGCCTGTCACACCCGATCTAGCACCGACAAGCGCAGCAGAACCGGTGGGCGAAGTCGAGGATGGTGAAGTTGAGGATTATACTTGGAATTTCACTACCACTGCGGTTGATCTAAACACGTTTAGTGGCACAGGTGTAGGAACATCTCCAATTTTGGTTATCGTCACTCTGCTTAGTGCCATATTATTAGGCTTCGGCTTATTTATACGGCGACGTCGCATAGAATAATTTCTAAGTCTCAGCGGATTAGGTGAACGCTGAATCTGTGTTAGATTAAGCAAAAACCCTTGTTGGAAACTAATCCAACAAGGGTTTTTTTTATTAGACATCCGCATAAATGATTGTTATGATCCAGTCGGTAACGGAAATTGATTAGATTTTGAGATGTAAAGGTAATATATATGCAAACGAAAATCAGTGCTCAATCGAATGATGTCCGGTTTGGGCGGCTTTCTAACCAACGGCCGTTTCTGCTCCTGGTTATCATACTCACAACGCTTTTCTGCATCTACCTGATTTTACAGTGGCAAACGGCCGTTTCTGCTGAACCCGATATTGGCCCTGTTTATGGTGTTAATTTCATCAGCTCAGCCGAAACCTTTGCAGATGAACAGCAATACCAAAATGGTCTGGCAACCGGTGCGGGCTGGAACCGTTGGCCGTTATATTGGTTTTTCATCGAGACAAATCCTGGCAGCTTTGATTGGTCAAGGCAGGATACGGCCGTGCAAGCGGACATCGATCATGGTTTGCAAACGAACGCGATCTTGTTGGGCACACCGGGATTTTATCAGACCAGAGAAGCGAACCAACCCAGTGACTTTCAACACCCTAATCGTGGTGCTGGTTTGGCTTTGTATGGCCCCGAAGCAGCAACTCCTGTCGGCCTCTATACGTCCGTCTTCACCGACGGTGATACCCCTGGCCCCAATAAAACAATCAATCCTGATAATAAGTGGGCTGTTTTTGTGGCAGCGGCCGTTAACCGGTACAAACCGGGCGGCAGCTTAGCGCAAACCAATAATTGGCCGCCCGGCACAGGTGTGACCCATTGGGAAATGTGGAACGAACCCGATCTTGACTTTTTCTGGGATGCCAGTCTAGTCGATTATGCACGTCTGCTTAAAGTGGGTTATCTGGCTGCTAAACATGCCGATCCACAAGCAAAAGTTATGTTCGGCGCTTTGGCAAATAACTATCTCAGACCCGACTATTATGCCGACGTTTTAAACATTTACGCTGGCGATGCTTTAGCCACAGATAACGGTTATTTTCATGATATTTTGGCAACCCACAGCTATTTTGATGCTTGGAAATCGTGGCGTAATGTGTGGCGCGTGGGCGTGGTGATGGCAGAACATGACCTCGACAAGGATATCTGGTTTAACGAAACGGGCGTACCCGCCTGGGACGATTACCCCGGACCGGTCTGGGATGCATTAAGTCCGCTGCGTGCCACGATGCAAGAACAAGCCGATTTTACGATTCAGAGTGCCTTTTTTGCACTGTACGCCGGTGCTGACGCTTATTTTTATTTCCAATTGTATGATGGCTGTGGCAACCAGCCTGGCGGCACAGATTTTCCACCGCATAATGGTGAATTGTGCGATGAAAATGGAGAGTATAACGGCTTGCCGTGTGCCGGTGATTCTTTTGGCTTGTTTCGCAACCCGACTGATGCCGCTTGCTTTACACAACACCCCGATCCGGAATCACCACGTCCCAGCTTTGATGCTTATCAGGTCTTGACAACTTATCTGCGGGATATTGAACCTTACTGGAATTCTCGTCCGGGAGAGCCTTTGGATGATCCCACCTGTCCAACGCCTGGTGGTCCCCAAGAATGGATCGCTTTTTACAAACCCACCACACAGAAACGCATTGTGGGCATGTGGGCACGCTGCGGACAGGATGTAACGGCCGTTATCGAAGCAACCGACCCTGCTGGTACAGCTCAATTAATCGCGCCAGATGGGTCTGTGGAAACACTCAATGCGGTTGATAACCACTATAGTATCCTCTTACCTAAAGCAACCAACCGCAATCCCTTCCCTGGACAACCGATCAACACATATTATGCCATTGGGGGACGGCCGTATATCCTCATCGAAACAGATTACCGGGATGTAACCCCCTCCATAACCAATTCACCCACTGCCTCATTGACGCCAAGCATCACAAAGACCCCGCCAATCAGTGGCACAGTAACCATCACTCCCTCTGCAACCGCCACCATAAGTGGCACAATAACAGCAACGCCCACGATCAGTGGCACAATAACCGCCACAGCAACCACGCCTGCGTCAACCGGTGCAAACAAAGTTTACCTGCCATACGTAACTCGACTTGAGCATAATAAATAATATTAAACTGAATTTCTAAGCAAATTGGAATACGAATTGAACCATTCTATGTTATACTGCAATGGTTTTCAGACGATCTAGGTAATCTTCAAAAAATAATTGGAAAGTAAAAGTTAGGAGATAATATGACAAAATCAATTTGGAAATTTATTGGAGGCATTTTTAGCCTTTTGCTTGTCACGCTTTTTTTGTTACCCGCCAAAAACGACACACTACCATCACAAGCAGAACGCCTCACAAATAATAATCGCTCCTTCTCAGCAATAGATAACAGTTCAACAGGTATAGATGGCGATATATGGGTTAGTGAACTCGTTATCCCGACAAACAGCCCACCCATAACTGAGCTGCCCACTTATAAACCCGAATTTTATTTGGATCGCGAAATCAACCCACGCCTGAATCTCTCAGGCCTAACTGATAAAGATATTGCTTACCCAGGAGGCATTCTCGGTGGGGTCGATCCTTTATTGAAATCACAACAGAAAAGCCCAGCCGCAACAGACCTCGCCTTCTTAACCCCCATCTTAAACTTCAACGGGCAAGGGTTTACGAACGTTAATCCACCTGACACAGTCGGCGACGTTGGCCCCAATCATTACATTCAAATAATTAATGGCGGCGGCGGTGGAATAATGAAAATTTACGACAAAGCCGGCAACACCCTTGCTGGGCCAACAGCGCTTGATACCTTGGGCACAGGTGCTTGCGCGAATGGCTTAGGTGATGGCATTGTGCTCTATGATCAAATGGCGGATCGCTGGATGTTAAGCGAGTTTTCCGGCAGTTCCAATGCGCTGTGTGTCTATATTTCTAATGGAGCCAATCCAGTCACCAGCAGTTGGTATGCCTATCAATTTAACACACCCAACTTCCCCGATTATCCCAAATACGGTGTATGGCCGGATGCTTATTATGTTTCGTCCAACGAAAACAGCCCAGCAGTTTATGCATTAGACCG
>JAGRDI010000024.1:19337-42370 GCA_020432765.1 Anaerolineales bacterium
CACCAAACTATTTCATGCGTCATCGCGATGATGAAGCGCACAATCCGGGTTCTAACAATCCAACACAAGATTACCTCGAAATCTGGTCTTTCGATGTTGATTTTGCCACGCCAGCCAATTCCTCATTTAGCGGTCCTATCAATATCCCTGTTGCCGAATTTGATTCGGAATTATGTGGATATGTCTCTTTTCAATGTTTTCCACAACAAGGCAGTGGCACAACGCTCGATCCGCTGCGTGAAGTTATCATGCAGCGTCTGCAATACCGCAATTTTGGTACGCATGAAGTTCTCGTCGGCAATTTTGTAACCGATGTCGATGGGACAAATCATGGCGGTGTACGCTGGTTTGAATTGCGAAAATCTGGTGGCGGCTCCTGGTCACTGTATCAGGAAGGCACGTATGCACCCGATGCTAACAATCGCTGGATGGGTGCGATTTCAATGGATGGTGCTGGCAATATTGCTGTTGGCTACAATGTTACCAGCAGCAGCATGTATCCATCGTTACGTTATGCTGGCCGTCTCGCTTCGGATCCGTTGGGAACTTTGCCACAAGGTGAAGGTACTTTAATCAACGGCAGCGCGGCAAATAGCAGCAATCGTTATGGTGACTACAGTGCAATGAGTGTTGATCCGGCGGATGATTGTACATTCTGGTTTACAGGAGAGTACAATGCCAATTCTACCTGGAGTACACGCATCGGTACATTCAAGTTTGATAGTTGTGGCAGCAGCGACTTTACCATCAGCGCGACACCGCCAGAACTAGCAGTTTGTTCCGGGTCAAATGCCGTCTATACGGTAAATATCGGCCAGGTAGGTGGTTTTACAGGAAATGTAACCCTGAGCAGTAGTGGTACACCAGTTGGAACAACAACAGGGTTTGCACCTAATCCGGTTGCAGCACCTGGCAGCAGCCAAATGACAATCAGTAATATTGGCGGTGGCGCGGGTGGCAGCCATACTATCAATATCAGTGGCAATGCTTCATCGGGAAGCCACGCAACACAGGTAGATTTGGATGTTTACACGGCCGTTCCTACAGCACCCAACCTGACAAGCCCGGCAAATAATGCGACAGGTGTCAATCTCAGTCCTACTTTTACATGGACGGCCGTTGCCCAGGCGGTCTATTACAACATCGATATCGCAACTGATAGTGGTTTCACAAACATCGTTGATTCCGCTGCAGCGTTAACCGGCACAAGCTACACAACCGGTGTCGTTCTCAACCAACAAACAACCTATTATTGGCGAGTTAGGGCTGAAAACCCTTGTGGTAACGGTGGGCTTTCAACAGTTTCCATTTTCACAACTACAAATACAGTACCGCCTGCACTTTTCTGTTCAACACCCAATTTGGCGATCCCGGATGTTACACCGGCTGGTGTCAGTGACCAAATCACAGTTTCTTCTACTGCTACTTTGAGCGACTTAGACGTTTATATCGACACCGATCACACATGGGTTGGTGACCTCATTTACACATTAAAACATGTTAACAGCGGCACCGAGGTCACGCTTATTAATCGTCCAGGTTATTCCGGCACTGGATTTGGCTGTTCTGGCGATGACATTGATGCCACGATTGATGATGAAGGCACTGCCGGCAATGCCGAAAATATGTGTGATAACTCGCCCGCAATTCATGATGATGTTGTCGGTGGTGACCCACCAAACAATAGTTTGTTATCCGCGTTTAATGGCGAATCCTTCGCCGGTAATTGGACACTTTCCGTCTCTGATAACCAGGGTGGCGATGTAGGCGTTCTTAAGGAGTGGTGTTTAGTTCCAAATGGCGGTGGTGGCGATCCCGATATTGTTGTAGATCCCACAACAATTCAATCCAACCAACCCGTAAATACAACTTCTATGCATACGCTCGAAATATCAAATGTCGGTGAAGTGCCATTAAATTGGACAATTAACGAAGTCAACACCAGTAATTCACCACCTCAATATGGTCCAGATGTGATTACAGATCAAGTTACGCGGCAAGGAACGGCCGCTGCTGCCAACCCCGATGTGAAAGAAAAACTAAAGGTTGTTCCAGATGTCGATGCCATCACCGATGGTGGTTTTGAAGCCGGCCCATCTGGTGGCATATGGACTGAATCTTCTACCAACTTTGGTACGCCCATCTGTGATGTCGGCAGCTGTGGCACCGGTACGGGCACCGGCCCACATGATGGTAATTATTGGGCCTGGTTCGGTGGAATTGGTGCTTATGAAGAAGGCTCTGTCTCACAAAATGTGACCATCCCAACAGGCACAGCCACATTGACATTCTGGCTAGAACAGATCGCTTGTGACAGTGCGGCCGATTATATGGAACTCCTCATTGACGGTAATCAACTTTTCCTTACTGATGGCAGCAGTTCTTTGTGTGGCAGTCTGGGTTATACCCAACAAACCATCGACGTCAGTGCATATGCAGATGGTGGTACACATTCAATTGAGTTCCACTCTGAAATCTTCGCCAATAATGGAGGTGGCTCTAACTTCTTCGTAGATGATATTGTTTTGGATGCTGGTGGAGAACCGGGAGTATGTGAAAGCCCTAGTAATATCCCATGGGCCACTGTTACACCAGGCAGCGGTACAACTGCGCCTTTAGGTACAACCGGGGTCGATGTTACGTTTAATTCTATCGGGTTGGCGACAGGCAATTATTCTGGTATTTTATGTGTTGAGAGTAATGATCCTGACGAACCATTGGTTGAAGTTCCGCTTAGTATGCAGGTTGGAACCGCCGACTATCACATATTCTTACCAATCATTTTCAATTAGTCTAGGAATATCTAATCCACCAAAAGCCATAGATCAAATGTAGTTTGCAAAAGCCCTCATCGGGTTATAATCTCGATGGGGGCTTTTATTGGCATAGATAGAAACAAACACAAAGCAATAGGAGAAAATATCAAATATGAATAACCAACAGTTAAAGCGCAATGGATCCACGACGGCCGTATTTTTGGCAGTTATTCTTGTATTGATGGTGACGCTCGTTTCGTCAACAGCTGCCAAGGAAAATGCCGCAGAATTGGAATCAACAACTGTGGCAAAGACAACGGCCGTTTCAAAACAGCAAGGTGATGTTGGTTTTCTAACTAGCCCTAACAGCGGCACCCCTTTAGATATCGCCCAAGCCTATCTGAACACAAACCGCACTGATTATGGCCTGACAACCGCTGATTTAGCAGATACGGCCGTGATCCAAACCTATTCCAGTCAAAGCGATTTCACGCAAATCGAAATGCACCAACGTGTTAACGAAATAGACGTTTTTAATGGCATAATCTTGATCAATATCGCCGCAGATGGCAGCATCATCAATTTACATAACCATTTTATCCCGGCTGCAGCCAGCAAAGTCAATATCGCACGCCCCGAACTCTCTGCAGAGGAAGCCGTCTATGCCGCCGCAGACCATTTGGGGTTAATGCCACAAGATTTAGCTGTCGAAGAACAAATAGGCGGCGCATCAGAAGCTGTGGTGTTTAATGCCGCTGGTATCTCACGTAACCCAATTTCTGCCAAGCTCATCTATCAACCGCAAGAACGTGCTGTACGTTTGGCCTGGGATATCGAAATTTACGAACTTGATCAACAAAACTGGTGGTCCATGCGTGTAGATGCTGTTTCTGGCGAAGTGTTGGCGCAAGACAACTATGTCATCCATGAAGATTTTAATGCCCAGGCAGCAGAAGCACATGGCACAAGTGCGTTTGATAGTGTAGAGCAGCACCAGCACACAGCACCAGCAACAACAGCACCAGAATTACTCGGTAGTAATGATTACTGGGTCTATGAGTGGCCCCGTGAAAGTCCACTCCACAACCCGCAGGGGCCCGCAGGCCCCCCTGCAGAAGGCCGTACCATACAAAATTCGCCCTGGAATGATGCCTCACCTAGTTCGCTGCCTTCTCCCTATGGGTGGCACGATACCAATGGCGCGGCTGGTGCTGAATACACAGTCACACGCGGCAACAATGTCAACGCTTATGAAGACGGCAATAATCCTGGTTACCAACCCAACTGTGGCCCATCATTAGATTGCGCTTCATCACCCCTTTTTGATGTAGATTTTACGCAGTCGCCAAACAGCTATGAAGCAGCAGCGATTACCAATCTGTATTACTGGAACAATATCATCCATGATATGACATATCTATATGGTTTTGATGAAGCCGCACGCAACTTCCAGGAAAATAACTATGGCAATGGCGGCGCAGGCAGCGATTCGGTTAATGCTGAAGCACAAGACGGTTCCGGCAATTGTAATGCCAATTTCGGTACACCGAGCGATGGCAGTAATCCCACCATGCAAATGTATACATGTAGTAACACAAGCCCAGATCGCGATGGTGATTTTGATAACGCTGTGATTGTACATGAATATACACATGGGATTTCCAACCGCTTGACGGGCGGCTCCAGTGTGTTCTGTCTGAATAACAGTGAACAGATGGGTGAAGGCTGGAGTGACTGGTTATCCATGATGATGACGATGGAAGCTGGTGACCTGGGTACCGACAGTCGTGGCATGGGCACTTATCTATTTGGACAACCACCAAATGGCCCCGGTATCCGCCCCAACCCTTACAGCACAAACTTTAGTGTGAATGACACCACCTATGCCGACATTAGCGGTTTACCCGTGCCGCATGGTGTAGGCTATGCCTGGGCCACGATGTTGTGGGAAATGAATTGGGAACTGATCAATAACGGTGTCTCTACCAGCGGCCTGGATCCCGACATTTTCAACGGCACAGGTGGCAACAATCTGACGACACAGTTGGTCATGGATGGTATGAAATTGCAGCCTTGCAGTCCTGGTTTTGTCGACGGCCGTGACGCTATCCTCCTTGCTGACCAAAACTTAACTGGCGGCCAAAACCAATGTGTTATCTGGGATGCTTTTGCGCGTCGCGGTCTGGGCTACAGCGCCAGTCAGGGCAGCAGCGGCAGCACCAGTGATGGCACAGAAGCGTTTGACCTACCTGCTGCTTGCCAACAGGTATTGAAAATCGACAAGAGTGCCAGCTCCAATCCAGTAACTGCAGGTTCAATCCTGACATATAATCTGGTCGCCACCAACGATACCCTCGGCACATTAACCAGCGTGGTTATGAACGATACGATCGAAGCAGGACAAACCTATGTTGGTGGTTCTGCTACTTGTGGCGGCAGTGAATCTGGCGGTGTAGTCACCTTCCCTGTAGGCACAATGACTGCCGGTCAGGTAACTGCCTGCTCCTTCCAAGTAATCATTGACGGCGGATTGGGTTCAACCGAGTTCTTCTTTGACGATTTTGAGGATGGCAGCTTCGGAAACTGGACATCAACAGGCTTGTGGAATCCTGAAACGGAAGGCGATAGTTGCGGCTCCGTACATGCACCTTTCCCAAGTTCCAACAATGCGGCGTACTTTGGCCAGAGCGGCAGTTGTAACTTTAATACCGGCAGCGCAGTGACTGGTGCATTAAGTATGAACAACGATGTTGCCCTTGCAGGTGGTTCTGCACCCGTTTTGAATTTCTCCTATTTTCTAGAAACGGAGCAATTCATTGGTTATGATGAAGCGTTTGTGGAGATTTCTACAAATGGTGGCTCTACTTGGAGCTTGCTGCTGCAGGTGACGGATTCGGGTTGGCAGGCAGTCTCGACCGACTTGTCAGCTTACGCGGGTTCCAATGTGCGCATTCGTTTCCGTTTTGACAGCGGTGATAGTATCAACAATAATTATTTTGGCTGGCTTGTTGATGATGTGCAAATTATTGAAGAAGTCAAAGTGTCTAATATGGCCTGCGTCACCGCCTACGAAGGTGACAATGATTGTGATTCGGTTGAAACATTGGTCGAGCCAGCTGCTTGTTCGGCACCAAACGCCGTGACAGATCTCATCGCAACTATGAATGTCAACGGTACTCACATTGACCTGGCCTGGACCGGCACAGGTGCTGATACGTACCAAATCCATCGTAACGCCAACGGTTTTTACTTCAATCCCACCGCAGGTAACCAAATAGGCGGCACAAGCAGTCCTTCTCACACAGATTCAACTCCAAATATTATTGGTGACCCCACCAATAACTACGGCTATGTTGTTGTAGCCATGAATTATTGCGAAGGATTAAGTGGTGGTGGTGGTGGTTCAGCTTCTGCTCCATCCAACCAAGTGGGTGAATTTGACTTCAGCATTGTGGCTGGCACCCCGTAATATTCTTTTTAGACTGATTTACGCTTAGCCAAAACGGCCGTTTCACGCGAAACGGCCGTTTTGTTTTTCTCAATCTCGCCCAGCCGCAACTTTGCGCTTATAATCTCAATTTTGCAGCAAAAAATTTGAGGAGCAAGCATTGAAACGGGAAAAACGCCGTCAGCGCATCTTAATTACTTTAATTTCAGTTAATATCATTCTGCTTAGCCTGGCCCTTTTATGGCAGTGGCAAGCGAACCAAACCAGCAGTGTCCAGGTCGCCGTCGCCAAAGGCAAAACCATGCTGGATATGAACCTGGCGGCTGCCCCAGCCCTCGATATTGATCGGATCCAATCTATCGCTTTTGAGGATACAACCTTCAATCATTTGATTGCTGATCAACAGATCGAATTTGTCAACGCAGTTTTACTTAGCCAAGGTGAAGCCCGTCACTGGCAAGCAGATGATTGCCACGACAATAACTGCGCCCACACCACCTTTTATAATTACACCGCTGGTGGCACGCTTGAGGCTGTCATCAATTTAGATGACGGAGCCGTGGTTGGTAGTTGGCAAAACAGTTATGCGCGCCCCGGTGGCAGTACATACATCGTAGAAAAAGCAGTTGAAATTGCCGCACAAGATGCGCAAGTTTTGGCAACCTTAGGCGATATTGGCGCAGCCGACCCAGCCATGGTGCCAATGTCAGGCTGGTTAGCTGATGATGATTGCCGCGAGGATTGGTGCGTCGATCTAACCTATATGGATCCGAATGGCAGCGGCCGTATCTATCATATTTTCGTCAATATGGAACAAGAAAAAGTGGCGCGCACATTCTATTCGCGTGGCCGCCCAGATCGTGCCGCCGCTAAACCAGTCTCTCAGCGCAACGCCTACACCGATGACTGCCATGAGCAATACGGCTGGGAAATCTGCTGGGAGATGACAGCTAACGATGGCGTTAACTTTCGGGACGCAAAATACAAAGGAAAATTGATTTTTTCCAGTGCCAAAATCGGCCAGGTTGAAGCATGGTATCCAAGCTGGCCGGGTGGATATCGTGACGAAATCGGCTTCGCCGCCTCTGTGCCGCCTTTTGACGACACAATTGTCACAGATCTGGGTGATGGCTTTGAAATCCGCCAAATGTTCACAGAGTTTACACGCTGGCCCAATTGCATTTGTTGTTACCGGTATGAACAGGTGGTGCAGTTATATGAAGACGGCCGTTTTGATTTCCGTTTTGTATCACATGGACCAGGCTGTGATGATCTATCCATCTATCGCCCATTTTGGCGTATTGATCTAGACCTTGACGGCCCTGATAACGACAGTGTGTGGCTGTGGACTTCACCACGCTGGAGTGAATCCACAACCGAATTCGAAACCTACCCATTTGTCGATGATGTTTCTCCCGACGGCTACAAGCTTTCAACCAGCGATGGCGACTTAAGTTATCGTTGGTATATGGACAAAACCGACCCGCTTGGATTGGACGAAGCCTATCTATTTGGCTTGCAATTTCAAGAAGGTGAAGGGGATGGCCCCATCGTCACCGGTCCTGGGGACACTTTTATCCCTCCGCGCCAATGGGTTGATGACGACCCGCTTTCGGGTGAAAATATCGTCTTATGGCATGTACCATTACTAAATACAAAGATAGGTGGTCCCTGGTGGTGTCAACCTGATCCTGAACCAGAGTTTTCCCCCTGCGAAGCAGTTTTACATGCCATACCCGCCGCAGAACTAACGCAACCGGATCCCGAGGATATTGTAACCGTTGCCCCCACACCAGAAACTTTATCCACAGTAACACCAATCCCAACACCTGCGCCCACGGCAACCCCACGCCCATTAGAAGGCAGTACAGCCGAAGAAATCATGCTCAATGCTGGCTGTACATCCTGCCACAAAATCGGTGAATTAGGGGAAAGTCATAAGGTGGGGCCTGATTTAAGCGGTATTGGTTTAATTGCACAACATCGCGTTTCGGGCATGTCGGCAGCAGAATATGTTCGCACATCTATTGTTGATCCAAATGCATTTGTGCCCACAGACTGCCCGAATGGTCCCTGCATGCCCAATATCATGCCGCGCGATTATGAGACACGTCTTTCTACAGAACAAATCAGTACGGTTGTGGCTTATTTATTAGATTTGAAGGATGTAACAGAACCTGAGGTTATTGGTGAATCGTCGGCACCAATTGAACCATCACCCAAAAGTGTTGTTCCGGCTGGGAAAACGGCCGTTCCCCAACAAGCAGGTCCGATTACGCCGTTATTAGCTGTTCAAATTCTGTTCCTGACATTGGTGTTTTTTGTCAGTTTGTTTATTTTTATCCGATCGGGAAAGTAATCAATGCAAGATGAAACGATTTGGGAACACAAATTTCAGCAATTCCTCAACCGGCAAACCACTGAGGATGCAGCCCATGATATCGCCCATGTACAACGCGTGGTTGCCAATGCACGCCAATTGGCTGCTCTCGAACAAGCTGATATGAAAGTCGTCATTCCAGCGGCATGGTTACATGATTGTGTCATTGTGCCCAAAAATTCGTCACAACGATCGCAAGCCTCCCGCCTGGCGGCCGAAACTGCTTGTGAATTTTTATCCCAGGAACACTATCCCCCCGAATACATCCCGGCGATTAAACATGCCATAGCCGCGCACAGCTTTTCAGCAAAAATTCCTGCCAAGACATTAGAAGCAAAAATTGTGCAAGACGCGGATCGCCTGGACGCGATTGGTGCCATCGGCATTGCACGGGCGATCATGGTTGGCACGTCAATGGGTGGTTCATTATATAATCCCGACGATCCTTTCCCCAGCCAACGCAAACTTAATGATAAGCGATACACAGTCGATCATTTTTACACCAAGTTGTTTAAGCTCGAATCCATAATGCAAACACCCACTGGCCGCCAAGAAGCACAACACCGCAGCGAATTTATGCGCCAATTCTTGCGCCAGCTTGGTTTGGAAATTGGGATTTCGTATACATAAATTTCCTACAACTATTAATCGGGAGGGGCGGGATTAGCCAATATTATGATTATGTCTCTTTAGTTATGTCACATAAGACAATTTTATGTTAAAATAGTTATGTTATCTGATTTAAGTAAACTGTGGAAAACTAATCACAAAAGAAATCCACAGAACCGAATAGGGTTCACAATGTAGCAAACAACATCGATCTATGTTTTAGGAAGGAAACCGCCATGTCACCTTCACACCGTCGGCCGGAAAAAGTTATGGCTTTGATTCCGGCGTACAACGAAGAAAAATCTATCGCTGCCGTCATTGAAGGCATCCGCGTAATTTTGCCGCAGGCAGATGTGGTTGTTATTGACGATAGTTCCACAGACCGCACCGCCCGCGCAGCCGCCGCTGCGGGGGCTTTTGTTGTACGTCTGCCATGCAATTTGGGCATTGGTGGTGCAGTACAAACTGGCCTTAAGTTTGCACGTATTTATAGGTATGACTTAGTTGTACGCCTGGATGGGGATGGACAACATGATCCGAAGAGTATTCCGGCTTTGTATACGGCCGTTGCTACCGGGCGCACAGACGTAGCCATCGGATCGCGTTTCATCGACGGCGATCATGGGATGGAGATCCCCCTCAGTCGACGTTTAGGCATCAAAACCTATGCAACCCTCGTGAGCTTAATAACCCGACAACGTGCCACCGACACCACATCTGGCTTCATGTGCCTCAATCGTAAAGCAATCCGCATTTTAGCCGAATATTTACCGCAGGATTATCCGGAAGTCGAAGGGCGCGTTATTTTACATAAAGCTGGGCTAACAACCCTCGAATTACCTGCCAAAATGCAGGAACGGGTTGCTGGTCTAAGTTCGATCAACAGTTGGCGTTCGATTTATTACGCCGTTAAGGTCTCCATTGCCGTACTGATTTGTGCGATGAAGGATGTACCGCTTATCGAAAAGGAACCTGACTATGGAAGCGATACCAATGATTCAACGCATCGTCGCTATCGTCATCAGCCTTATGCTCTTGTTGGTGACAGTCCAACTGATCCGGAAGCGTAAGTTACGCGAAGAGTATGCCCTTTTATGGCTAATTGCCACCGTCGCCATCGCCATCTTGTCAATATTTGGCGGGATTGTCAACGCATTGGCACTTTTTCTGAACATATCCTATTCACCTACCCTGCCCTTGGTAGCTGGCTTGATTTTCGCCTTAATTGTCTTGCTATCACAGAGTGTGGTTTTATCTAATCAGGCAAATAACGGCCGTGACCTGGCACAACAAGTCGCTTTACTAGAATACCGCCTGCGGGAATTGGAAAGTCAAAACCAAGACCTTGGCAAACAAGAGGATTAACTGCAAAGAACACAAAGAGCTAAAAGGTCAGCGGCCCTTTGTGCCTTTGCGGTGAGTTAAATTATGCAAAAACAAACCGTAAATAAAGTAATTGTCATCGGATTGGATGGCGCGACATTCGATTTGATCAAACCATGGGCAGAGGCCGGCTATTTGCCAACTTTGCAACATTGTTTGCAAATGGGCGCACATGGCGAGTTACGGAGTACTGTGCCGCCGATGACTGCACCGGCATGGACCGCTTTTGGTACTGGCTGTAATCCAGGCAAACATCGTTTATATGATTGGATCGCCCGCGAGCCTGACAGCTATAAATTCACTCCAGTGACGGCTCTGGATGGCAAAGCACCCACAATTTATGGTTTGTTGAGTGACTACGGCCGTTCCGTAGTCGCCCTCAACATCCCCATGACCTACCCACCTATGCCCGTTAATGGTGTCATGGTCTCAGGTTTACCGACGCCCAGCACCAAAGTTACTTTCACCTATCCAAAAGCCGCCTACCAGGACATTCTCAACAATGTAGGTGATTATGTTCTTTACCCTGACCCTGGTGAGGCATATTCCGATTCAGGTATCGACTCATTTTTAAAACGGCTTTACCGTGCCGCCGATTTACGCGTGCAAACCTTCAATTATTTACGCGAGCGTGAAAAAGCTGATTTTGCAATGCTCGTTTTCAACGGCACCGACACCATCAGCCATGCACTGTGGAAATTTATGGATCCAAGCCATCCCCTGCACGATCCAGCCAGGTTCGAGAAATATGGCAATGCGATTCGTGACTATTACCGTTATGTTGATGGCTTACTCGCACCAGTCATCGAGAATATCAGCGACGATACGGCCGTTATCTTTATGTCAGATCACGGCTTTGGCCCTTTCCACAAATTTATCCACGTCAACAATTGGCTGATTCAGCAAGGTTTCATGTGCATCAAACCAGGCTTGCGCGCACGCCTCAAAAAAGCCACCTTCAACATGGGTTTTTCACCAATGAACGTCTACAACACGCTTATGCGCCTCGGTTTTGGCAAACTTAAAAAGGAAGTTGTGCGCGGCGAAGGGCAAGGTTTACTGAAAACATTGTTCCTTTCCTTTGAAGACATCGATTGGGGACGCACCGAAGCTTATTCATTAGGCAATGTCGGCCAGATTTATCTGAATGTAGTCGGACGTGAACCACAAGGGCGTGTGCAAGCAGAATCGTATGAAACGGTGCGCAGCCAAATTATCGCCCAATTGGCCGAGTTACGCGATCCCGAAACAGGCGAAAAAGTTGTCGAAACAATTTATCGACGTGAAGAGATTTATGCTGGCGACTACCTTGAACAAGCCCCCGACATCGTTTTCATTCCCACACGCCTTGAATATTTTGGTTTCGGCGAGTATGAATTTGGCAGTCACAAAATTATCGAATCTATGCAGCGTGGCATTTCTGGCACGCATCGCATGAATGGTATTTTTATGGCATATGGCGCTGGCATTAAACCAGGTGCTGAAGTTACAAACGCCTCTCTCGTCGATTTAACGCCTACCATCTTACATTTAATGAGCGCACCAATCCCCGAACACATGGACGGCCGTATCCTACAAGAGGCCCTTTCACCCGATTTTGAACCAATGGCGGGGATTACGGCCGTCGCTAATGAGAACCATACCGCTACCAACAATGGCAGCAATAACTCCGTCCTCAGCGAAGACGAAAAACGTATCGTTGCCGAACGGCTGCGTAGTTTAGGATACGTTGGATAACTAACCCAAGGACATAAAGAGCACAAAGTTTTTCCTTCGTGCTCTCCATGTGCTCTGTGGTGAAAAAATAATGATTATAAACGCTTTTACCGTTGATTTAGAAGATTGGTTCCAGGGACTCACCAGTACAAACCCGCTGGTGGATCAATGGCCCCAGTTTGAAAGTCGCGTGGTGGCAGCAACCAACGACCTATTAGGCATTCTGGATTTGTTTAAGGTCAAGGCGACCTTTTTTGTTTTAGGGTATGTCGCCGACCAATACCCAGGCTTGATCGAAGAGGTCGCTGCTGCGGGACATGAAATTGGTATTCATGGCTACACACATCGTTTTGTTTACAAACTAGCCCGAGGCGAATTTGAGCGCGAAATTGACATGAGCCTGGAAGCGATTCATCGCATCACGGCCACCACACCCCTCGGTCATCGTGCGCCTTATTTTTCGATCAATGCGACAACCCCCTGGGCATTTGAGGTTTTGGCTGCACGTGGTTTGTTATATGATAGCAGTGTTTTTCCAACCAAAAATATGCTTTATGGTTTCCCAAATGCGCCGCGCTTCCCTTATTTATTGGAAGACTCTGGGCTGATGGAATTTCCAGCCACGACGATGCAGCTATTGGGCCGCAAGTGGCCAATTGCAGGTGGATTTTATAATCGATTACAACCTTACGGCTTGATCAAACGCGGCATTCAGCAGGTCAACACCCAAGGACAACCGGCAGTTTTATATATTCATCCTTGGGAATTAGATACCGGTCAACGTTACGGCCGTGTCACCCCCCGTGAACGTCTCACTCATTATTATGGCCGTGGCGGTTTGCGCATCAAACTAGAAAAGTTGTTTACAGATTTCAGCTTTGGACCGATGAAAGCGTTGTTGAAACAAGAAGATAACGCTGCACAAGGTAGTTTTGGAATTTAATGGCGGCTGGTTATTCAGGAACGCCACTTGTAAAAAAGAATGTGCCAACTGACATGACTGAAAATGTCAATCGTGAGCTTGTTTTACCGCTTAGTTTAGTCGATATGGTCAAGTTTGATATTGGTCATCCGCAAAGAGAACCGAAAAAATAATTTAATGATTTCGATAGCGACAAAAGTACACATAACTGAATTAAACGGCCGTAACCGAACAGCCTGGGATGATTTTGTATACACATCCCCAAACGGTCTGCCTACGCATCTATCCGGTTGGCAAACTGTCATGCACCAGACATATGGGTATGAAACCCACTATTTGCTGGCAGAACAGGCCGGTGAAGTTGTGGGCGTGCTGCCATTGTTCTTTGTGCCCAGCCAATTAACCGGAAGACGCGCAATGACAATGCCTGGAGGCTTGTGCACACAGGACGAAAACATTGCCGAGGCTCTATTAGATGCGGGCTTGACAGCGGCCGTATCCCACAACCTACCTCGCCTCATCCTACAAGACAGCCGCCAAAATTGGCCGGGCAATGGCTACACTGCCCAAACACGCACACAACATGTGCATTGGCGAGTTGCGCTCGAACCATCCGAAGATGAACTGTGGAACCGTATCGACGGCAACATCCGTCGCCAAGTGCGCAAAGGGCGCAAAAACGGTCTGACAGTCGCGGTTGATCGCAGCGGCAAATTGCTCGATCCTTTTTATGCCGCTTTTAGTCAATTCACACACCAGGCCGGTACGCCGGTATTCGGCCGTTCCTTTTTAGAGAACATCATTCAAACATTTCCAGAAGGCTTTAATATCGCGGTCATCTGGTATGAAAAACAACCTATTGCCGGTTACTTTCAACTTATTATGGGCGGTACAGTCTATGGCATGTGGGGCGCGGCTTTACATAAATATTTGAGTTTGCGCCCCGCATATTTGGCAATATGGGAAATCATGGCTGATGCAATTGCCCAGGGTCACACGACCCTCGATATGGGCCGCAGCCCTGCCGATTCCAATGCTTCCAAATTCAAGGGACAATGGGGCGGCACAGCGCAGCCAATTTATCAACAGGTTTTCAATGAGCGGCACACAGAAAACACCGCCAGCATAGTAAATCAGGTAGGATCAGATAGCAAATACACCTTGTTTATGCGCCTGTGGCCAAAATTACCCTTGAATATCACACGCACGGTCGGGCCCCGGATTAGGTGGCACGTACCGTTTGCATAAAATGTTTAACGGCCGTTTCACTCACAAAACGGCGTAACTCTGTCACAATAGTCATATGCAACGAATTCGTCGACTAATTACACCAAATTACATTGTTGCCTTTAGCTTAATCGCTATTTGGGCGCTCGTTTTGACTATCTTGGCTGCAGAGACACCTATGCAAGCCGCCAGTTGGCTTACTTTCCTTGCACTGTTGATCACGCCGGGTTATTTGCTGGGCGATATGCTCACATATAAGTTAGAACTCGATACGCTCGAACGGTTAGCTCTGGCCTTGCCGCTGGGCATTACTGTACTGGCCATTCCCGGCGCACTAGCCCTGTTACAACATCAAACCATCCATCAATTAGCAACCTCTTGGGCACTGATTTCTGGACTAGTGATTTTGATGTGGTTCCTGGTGGCTTTGTTGGTGCGCGGGAAACGGCCGTCGGCCTCCAAACCGTGGCATACAGCCGAAATCATGCTATTGGTACTCATCGTTATTGGCTTCATCGCCATTTTGCCAACCCTCAACCTCTACAAAATCGACGGTGACGCTTTTGCTGTCAATTCCTTCGCCGCCGACGCCCTCAGCGGCAGACCACTCAATCTCACAGAACCACTATTCGGTACCGATTTAGGCCCTGGCGTACGCATGGTATTCAACCAATCGCTGACCCTCAACTATTTGTGGGCCTACTTTGCTAAAATCAGCCCCAACGACCTCGTCGCTGCTGCTTCCAAAGCAATGTTGGCATTATGGGCAATTTTAGCTGCCTACACTTTGGGTAAAGCCGCCGGCAAAGGCAGTCGTCGTTTTGGTCTGCTTACTGCAGCGATCCAACTGCTGATTTACATGGCAGCCCCCTTCATCCGTGGCGATAATGTCAGCCTCTTCTTCTTTGAACGTATCAATGCCGATAAATTTATGGTGCCGGTTACCATGCTGCCAGTTGTGTTTGCCTTGGCGATCACATTCGTGCGCAGTGGCAAATGGCAGACGTGGCTGGCCGCCGCCGTCGCAACATTCGCTGTTTCGACCATTCATCCATTAATCGCCGCCATGCTGGCTTTGGCAATTGGCGCATTTGGCGCAGTACATTTACTCATGAATTTACGGCGTGGTTCAGCCTGGCTGCGGGTCGCGGCATTGGCTGGACTGATCGTGATTGTGATGACCCTCCCTTTTGTACAGTTAATGCTCTCCACAGGCGAAGACCCGTTGGCAGCATCCTATCCCAGCAGCTTCGAGGATTGGCCAATCGGTACAAAAACAGTGCCAATTTTGCCCTTCATCCATATGGACAGTCTGGATTATTACGGGCCGATGCCCAACATGGCCGATCTACATGCGGAAGATGCCTACAAAAACGATAATCCGTTTCTGGTATGGCGTTTTGCCATCAATATGACCCGGCGGCGGCTGATTTTATTTGATCTCGACAGCTATATATCTGACCCCAGCCTCATCATGGAACCACCTTATTTTCTGGCCATGCTGCTGCTGCCATTTTTCTTATGGCGCTTAAAACGGGATGAAGCGGCTCAATTTGTGGTCGCGGTCAGCGCGGCGGTGTTGTTTGTCATGTTTAATCCGCTGATCACACCGTTAATCGGTTCATTCGTAATGCCCTGGATTTTGTGGCGTTTTGTCTGGATTTTGCCCTATGGGTTGATCTTTGCCCTGGCGGCTCAATATGTCATGGAAGCGAGTGTGGGGTTGGTCGGTCGTTTGAATGTCTCCGCGAGAACAACGGCTCGTTTAACGCAATTTGCACCCGTCCTGTTTATTCTACTTGCGACATTTGCACTAACACCCAATATCTTGACCAATATTCAAAACCTAAACGGCCGTATCGCCTTCTCCTACGCCTATCCCACACCCCAAAAGATTTTTGACACCTTGAATAAAGAAATTGGCACCAACGGCACAACCACCGTTTTCGCCGAACAAGATCTAAGCGTTACCATTCCTGCCTTTGTCGCTGATGCTGCGATTGTCGCTCATCGCACGCCCACAACCAGTGAGATCTTCCCGGCTGACCAACAAGACCTTGCGCTGCAAAGGCTGATTGATCAAAACTACTTCTTTACCACACCCTATCTGACAAGTGAAAGCCTCGACATTTTGGCGCGTTATGCTGTCGCCTACGTCATCGCCGAAAGCGGTAGCGATTTAGATATGCAACTGCGCATGTCAGACGATTGGTTCACCTGGCTGGTTGATGATGCCGAGTTTTCACTGTACGCCATCACCGATACACCAAGCGCCAGTGAAGCCATCATGGGCAATAGTGCCATGGCAGACAAGGCGTGGCAAACAGCCCAGACGCATTATCAATCTGCGCTTGAAGCGGATCCAGAAAACACGTTGGCATTGATTGGCATGGCCGAATTAGCTCAACGGCAGGGTCATTTCGCCGACGCCAGCAACTATCTACAAACGGCCATCGACATCCATGATGCCCCCATCTTACATTATTATCTGGGCAAATTATTGGCCGACCAGGGTTTTGAAGACGAAAGTATCGCGGCTTTTGAAATCGCACAGAAAAACGCGCCGGAAATCGCACGCTACCACGCTGCATTAGGTGACGCTTGTATTAACGCCAATCTGGAAGCATGCGCCGAGGAACAATACAAAACGGCCGTTTCCCTACAAAATTGGCGCGAAGAATCAGGCAAACTCATCGCGGAAGCCGATTTATGGCGTCAGAATGGTCATATCGCCCGTGCCCTGCCTTTGTATGCTGATGCCGCCAAAATCAATCCCAGCGAATACAACATCTTCGTCCTCATCAGCGCCTATCGTGAGGTGGGACGTTTTGACCGCGCTGCAGAAATCGCGAGTTCAATGCGCACGTTGTACCCTCTATCGGCGGATGTGGTGATTCTGCAAGCAGATTTGGCTACAGCCCAAGAAAAATATGCAGAAGCCATCAGTTTACTGCGTCATGCCATTTGGCTGCAAGAGTTGCAAGTGCAAGAAACGACCGACACCCATCTGGCGCTTGCCGAAGTTTTAATCGAAGCGGACCAATTAGCTGCCGCTGCCGATGAAATCAATTATGCAATGCAGCTTAACCCCTTCAGCCCAACTGGTCATATCTTGTTCGGTGATTTATCCCAGGCAAATAAGGATTTGGATGCTTCTGTGGAAGCGTATCAACGTGCATTTGAATTAGACCCTTCTCAAACAGGTGTTTATGTGGCCTTGAGCAATAAACTGCGTCAGGCAGGTGGCAATCCTGATGATGTGATGGTGCTGTTACAAACCGCGCTGCGGGTCGATTCGCAAGAAGCCACACTCTTGTTGGCATTAGGTGACCAATGGCAGCGTTTAGGTGATGCAGATGCCGCTATCGAAGCCTATCAAGGGGCTGTGGCGCAGTTGACCCCATACGGCCGTTCTGCTAATCGACAACGTCTGCTGGGCAGTGGCAGCAGCCGAGCTTTTGCTTACACCCGCATCGCCAGCACCTACGAAGATTTGGGCCAAACCGAAGCCGCCATGAACTATTACAATTCATCTGTCGCTGCGGCTCCGGATGCAGCCTGGCCACATCTGCTGCTAGGTGATGCGCTGCGCCGCCGCAACGACGTCGATGGTGCGATTAAAGCGTATGAAACTGCCATCGAGCATGACAATCAATATGTCGATGCCTTTGTGCGCCTGGCTGATATTTACGAAGCGCAGGGAAAGCCTGAACGCGCACGTATTTTATATGATCGAGTCATGCAGTTAACGGCACCCCAAGCAGCCCAGAACCCATCAGCGCCAACATTAAGTTTCACTTCGCTTTCTACTCAATCTGAATCTGATAATGCTGCGTTAGCCTCCGATGAAACGCTGGTACAAGACAAGCTTGTACAAAGCAAGTTAGCGCCATCTGCACCAGCTCCATTGGACCCCATTGCCTTGCTCGATCATAGTGACGTCTACGCAGCCGCAGCCTTATATCAGGGCCAAGATCAGGATGACCAAGCCGTACAATTGTATGAGGCACGCTTGCGACAAGGTGAAGAAGAAGGCTGGTCATCGATTGTAATGGCGCGTTATCACAAGGAACTCGCTGATCTTTATTTAGTGAAATATGATTTGGCAGATGCGATTGAATCCTACGAAGCCGCGATTCGGCTGGACAATTGGTGGCCAGAGGCACGCCTGGGTTTTGCTGAAGCGCTTTCACTTTTAGGTGAGTCTGATGCGGCACTGGAACAGTTGGAAACGGCCGTTTCCATTGCGCCCGGTTCTGTCGAAGCCCAAATTGCGCTTGCCAATGAACTTGACCAACAAGGCAAACGCACCGAAGCGATGACGATTTATATCAACACAGCCAAAAAACATCCTGGCAGCAGTCAGGCAACCTTGGCGCTTGCACGAGCGTGGCAAGACAGCGCCCGCTGGGACAAAGCTGAAGAAAGTTTCCAAGCAACCATTGAGGCCAATCCGGGAACGGCCGATGCCTACGTTGGCTTGGCTGAAATTCGCATGGATACGGGCGCGTATGATGAAGCCCAAAGTCTATTAGAATCAGCCACAAAAATCGATTACAACAATGTCAGCAGTTACATTCACCTGGGCGAATTAGCCCAACGACGGGGTGACACGGCCACAGCCTTAAACTGGTACCAACTTGCCGCCACCCTGCCCGCTGCGGACCAAACCTTAAATCTGACTTTGATCGATTCATTAATTCGCTATGGTGACTATGCGACAGCATTAGCCTACACAGATGATGCTTTGTACCAACAACCCAATGACATCGAGCTTTTACTGCGCCGCAGCCGCATCGAACGCATTAAAGGTGAGTATGACGCAGCTCTGAATACGCTGAGCCAAGCACAAGCCAATGATCCGAGCAACGGCCGTCTTTACACCGAATTAGCCACCTTGTATCTGGCACAAGGACAACAGCACAACGCACTTAGCGCTTACCAGCAAGCCATCGACATACAACCCGATGAAGTTACGCTCTATATTGCCGCCAGCCAACTATTGGCAGCACAAGGCAAGCCCGCAGCAGCCCAAGAACTGCTGCAAACAGGTCTGCGCATTGTGCCCGAAGCCGAACTGTTATATGACACCATCGCTGCATTACAACTGCGACAAGGTCAACATGATGCAGCTTTGACAACCTTGCGTGAAGGTCTGGATGAATTGGGTGATAATACCCAACTGTTCCTCGCGATGGGTGATTATTACATCAACCGTGCCAATTTTGAACAGGTAGAAGAGCGCTATAATCAAGCGCTTGAAGCGCAGCCAGACATCGCCGATGTGCATATCGCGCTCGGTGATCTGCATTTGCATCGTGGTGAAGTCACAGAAGCGATTGAACGCTATCAAGAAGCAATCCGGCTTGACCCCACCACACCCAGCCATTATCTGGCTTTGGGAACTGCCTACGAAACGGCCGAAAAGTGGGATGCCGCCGAAGAAGCATACCGTCAAGCTCTGGTCGTCGCGCCTACACTAGAAAATGGATTCATCAGTCTGGCAAATTTATATGCCAAACAGGAACGCTGGGCAGCGGCACGCAAAGTTTACGAAGACGGACTGACAGTGGCACCCGCTTCGGGGCAGTTACTAACTGGCTTTGCCGCGCTAAATTTAGCGCTTGAAAAAGAAGATGCAGCACTTGATATGTTGCAAACAGCGGCAAAAATGGCGCCAACATCAAGCACTTTTATCACCCGTGCAGCAATTTACACCAAGCTTGGTTTGTTAGAGAATGCTCAAGCCGATTTGGAATCAGCCTTAACACTCGAACCGGCAGCTTTGGAAGCACTCGTTGCCCTTGGTGATCTATACAAAAGCCAAGATAACCTGGTTAAGGCTGAGGATTATTATTTACGGGCCGCACAAGCGATGCCCGGCGTACCCACCGGCTTTTTAAGGCTGGCAACGTTAGCACGTGAAGCTAAGAATCGTGACGCAGTTGTTTATTGGATCGACCTGGCTCGTCAAGCTGCACCAGGCGATTTGACACCACCAGAAACAGCTCCGGAAGAGTAATCAACTGATAGACCCTAAGGGTTTGATTTTCACGATGTAAAATTATTCTTGTCCAAACTCTTAGGGTCTTTTATAACCTAATGACTTATTTGAGAAAAAGTTTTCATTTTTATCGAACATCGCGGTTTTTTAACCGCTTTCTTTTTGGATTGGGGCTGTTTGGGCTGGCATTGATAATTATGCTTACAACGGCCGTCATCCCAACAACACACGCCCAAGAAGAGGACCCACTCACGAATTTATGGATTGATTTCAGCCTGGGCACACCGCTGATTGAAGCGTTTAACGCTGTGGCACGCAGTAACGACATCGCCCGCGTTGAACATATTTCACAAATCGATATGCTCAGCCAAGTCACAACCGGACGTAAACTCGTCGTCTTCAAATCAGCCGCCGATGCTGTGCGGCTTATTCCACATATCGCTGATGAAATTGACATCGTGGGGTACAACCTGGAACACGGCACAGCCAATCCATTGAATGAACAAGAAGACCCAATTGGCAGCATTCGTGAACTGCGTTCAATCGCCGATGAATATGGTTTGCAGGTTGCCTTGGGACCAGACCACAGTTTCGCACTCAGCCATAGTACAGCCATGGCACCTTATGCGGATATGTTGATTCTGCAGGTGCAAAAAGTACAGACTGATCCAGAAACTGTACTCGATTTTGTCAGGCCAATCATCAACAATGTGCGCCGTGCCAATCCAGATATCGAAATTTCTGTGCAAATTCGTACGGAAGGGGATGTCACCGAGTTATTGGATTTGCTTACTCAACTTGAGCCAGATTTAGATGGTATTTCGATCTTAACCAGTGCCGATACGGTGGAATTTGCCGAGGAGCTTTTAACCGAACTGCGCCCCGAACCTTTGCCCACAACCACCCCATTACCACCAACAGCAACGCCAACGCCGGCCAAATCAGCAGGGACGCCAAAAAGCAATCAAACAACCGAGAAAGCAGAAGCAACTGTTACCGCTGTATCAACTCAAGAAGATGGTAAAAGCACACCAGTTGTTGAAATGGAAACGGCCGCTGCACCCACCCCAGAATCTCCCACAGTCGTTCAAGCAGTTGAAACCACACCTGAAGCTAACCAGCGTGCTGGCTCAAACCTACTTTTCATCGTCATCGGCAGCGTGGTGGTTATCGCCCTGATCGCCGGATTTTTTAGCCGTCGCGCCGGCAGTGGAACGGAATAGTGGCATCGAGAACCCCCTCCAAACAAAAGAAGTCGCGCTGGACGGCCGTTGCGCCCGCACTCGAATCGCGTAACTTTCGCCTCTTCTGGATCGCTCAGATCATCTCTGTCACCGGCACTTCCTTGCAAGTCATTGCCGAAAGTTATCTAATCTATGAAATCACCGACTCCGCCTTCTGGTTAGGCGCTGTTGGGTTTATTGCCCTCATTCCCGTTGTGCCTATTTCGTTGGTCGGTGGTGTGTTAATTGACCGTGTACCACGCCGCAAATTGATCATCGTCACCCAAACCGGTCTTTTTTTGCAAGCGATTATCTTTGCCCTGTTAACCATCAGCGGCAATATCCAACTATGGCAGATGATCTTGCTTTATTTTGTCTTTGGCGCTTTGCTCGCCATCGACCATCCGGCCCGGCGTGCATTCTTGGTAGACATCGTCGATCGTGAAAATCTATCCAATGCGGTTGCCCTCAATGCGACCATCTTTAATATCTCCAATTTAATTGGTTTTGCCATTGGGGGACTGCTCATCGCCGCAGTCGGCGTAGGCATCACCATGGTCATCAACGCCCTCACCTACATCTTCCCAATCATCGCCCTGGCCACGATCAAGGTCGTGGATGTGGCACAAGACAGCAAAAAAGGTGGCTTTGGTGTTGCCCTATCGGAAGGATTTGTCGCCGTATGGCGGCAGCCAGCCATTTTGGGCACGATGGCATTGATGGCTGTCGTGGGCGGTTTGGCCTATCCGGCTACGGGTCTGATGGCTGCTTATGCGGCCGAAGTGATGGCGGTTGGTGCTGTAGGATTGGGCATTCTCTTATCATCGGCGGCCTTGGGTGCTGTCATTGGGACGGTAATTGTTGCCCGTTTAGGAGCGCACCAAAAGGGACGCAATCTAATCATTGCCGCACTTATTTTACCGCTGTTAATTATTGCTGTCGCTTTTGCGCCTAATATGGTTACAGCGTGTTTGGCTTTGATTGCGCTGGGCGGCATGCTGCTGATCCTGCAAAGCCTGGCGGTGACTATTGTGCAGTTACACATCGAAGATCGTGTGCGCGGTCGTGTAATGACTATTTATAGTATGCTGCACGCCGGCGCTGACACGGGCAGCAATATGGTTGTCGGCGCTTTGGCCGTGCCGTTAGGTTTGTCGACGGCTTTGGTTGTGGCCGGCGTGGTTGCCTGGGTGTTTGCTGTGGGGCTGAATTTGTTTATGCCTGCTATTCGTAAAATGGATTAAGAACGGCCGTTTTGGCATAGCAAAGAGCGTTTGCTCATTCCGTTATAAGCCAAACAGGCTCTTTTGTTAGGGCGCAGTTAAAGAACTCTGTGCTATCAGTTGGGCATGAAATGCCATGGTT
>JAGRDI010000024.1:42380-47310 GCA_020432765.1 Anaerolineales bacterium
TCGCTAAACGTATTGGTGCGGCAATTATACCGGCCTGGCAAGGATGAGGCAGGGATTAAGGGGAACACAATAGCTTATCGTCGCCCGTTCAACTGCTTAAGCTGTGTTCTGCTTCTCGACTCACATTATCTTGAAATGCCGCCATGAATTCGGCTGGAATACGGATTGGACGGCCGTTTATTAAATTAACCCACACCCACACAGCACGCGCACGCGCCAACACAACGCCATCGCTGATACGTGTGATTGTGTAGTGCCGAACGGCCGTTGCGCGTTTTACATCCGATACCCACGTCGCGACTTCAACCTCGTCATCTAGCAGCGCTTCCTGCCGATATTCGATGCGGTATCGGCGGGCAAACATGCCAAAACCATGTGTCTGCATACGATCCATCGACCAACCGCGATCTGCCAAAATTTGAATGCCACAATCCTCTAAATAAGCCAAATACATCGCATTATTGACATGTCCGGCCGAATCTAGATCGCGCCAATTTACTTTTAGCCGCATGCTAAAGACACCAGGAGGCGGGGACGGTGGTTCGGGGAATTTGTCACGGCGTTGGCCCGTGCCATCCTCATCTACAGGCAAAAATGCAGCAATCATTTCTGGAGGAATTGTGGTAGGTCGACGCGTGGCAGCATCAAGGTAAATCCATTCCGTATGCGCTGTTGCCACAAGTTGATCGGTTGCCGCCAGGCGCAATTCATACATACGGCGCGAACGTACGCGCCGGAAATCAGATACCCAGGTTTTGACAATGACCGTATCACCGTAACGCAGCGGTTGTAGATATGTCACGTCCGTCTCACGCACCAACCAAAAACGTCCCATGGCCTCGTAATCTGCAAGCGCATAGCCCACTGCAGCTGAGGCATCAAAGGCAGTTTCCTGCATATAACGCACATAGTTGGCATGGTTGACATGTCCATACGCATCACATTCATAATGGCGCACACGGAAAGCGCGTTCAAAAAAGATTGGCATCGGGTTACTCGCTTTTTGCTTGCGGCCACAGCGGATCTAGAAATGTTTGGATTTCAACCAGATAGCCATTGGGGTCACGCAGGAAGAGATGATAGATATTAAATTTCTCATTCAGTTGGGGCGTTTTTTCAATAAAAATATTCTTTGTCGTTAAATAGGTATGCCACCTATCAACTTCTTGCGAGACAAGCGTGAGGATTACACTTTTTGACGGGGGAGCAGCCTCTAAATGCTGACAAAACCCGAGAAAGGCGTCCTCACTCACACGATAAATGCGGCAGCTTTCCTGATCCAGGATGAGTGGTAATTCAAGGATATTTTCGTAGAATACGGCCGTTTTTTCAAGATCGGCCGTATATAAAAAAGTGACTTGTTGATCAATCGTTGGTCGCATAAATAGTCCCTACCTTTTCACCACAGAAGAGTAGATTTGGCAACTTTTCTGCCTGTAAACAGATATGCTTTCAACTAACAAAAGGTGCCAAATCTCTCTAAAAACGCACAAGTCCTGTCAGGTAAAAAGAGGTTGGTATTGACGGGTTAGCTGGTTGTTTTCACCAAGCAAGCTGAAGATGCCATCTACAATGCTATGGGTTTGTTTTTTCTCTGTTGCAGATTCTTGATTAGACGCGACTAACAAATTGTATAACGCTGTTGCATGTTCCCGGCGGCGCAAGGCATCGGCAGCTTGCATATAGGCAGTTGATAGATCAGATTGGCTGCTGTGGCGACCCTGGCACATGAACTGGGCGAGAGGCAGCAGTTTGTTGGCTGTGGCAGCCTGTTCGCTGGCAGGGAAATCGTCTAGCAATGCCTGCGCACGGCAACCATCCCCTTTTGCCAAATAGTTGCGTGCCTTTTCGAGACGGGTTTTTGGTGAGCTGGGTGTTGGCTGTTGTTGTTTTCCATTGGCGGGTTGGCTGGGTTTATACACGGCCGTTACCTGTTGAATAAATTGGCGCACTCTCGGTTCTGGCTGTGCGCCCACAAATTCATTAACAACACGGCCGTTGCTAAATGCCTTCACCGCCGGAATACCACGCACATTAAACTGCATAGACAACTGCGGATTTTGATCTGAATTTACTTTAGCCAAAATAAAGCCACTGCCAGGCTCATTTGCTAATTTCTCTAAAATCGGCCCCAACATGCGGCAAGGACCACACCACGGTGCCCAAAAATCAACCAACACTGGCATCTCATTTGAGCGCCGTATGACTTCTTTCTGAAATGTCGCTTGGGATACTTCAATAACGTTCTGCATACCTTTTTCCTTGTACCAATTTAAGCTGCTCAAACCATACCATGTTTCCCCATTAAACGGCAGTTTCATATGTTTTTTTTATATTGATCATATCTTTATTTTATGTTTTATCACTATTATTTTTACAGTGTGATACAGAGGTACTGAGAAAATCTTATTTACAATCTCAGCACATTCATAAGAAAAATTTAGGAGGTAAAAATGACATATTTAACCCGTTGGAATTCAAGATCACCCCGCCGCGTATTAGCGGAGTTTGACCGCCTATTTGATGACATGTTGACCATGCGCGAGCAAGTTGCCGATTCACCGCCAGCCTGGAATATGGCCATTGACGTGGCCGAAACTGAAGCAGCCTACGTTGTTGAAGCATCAGTTCCTGGTATCAACCCAGACGACATCGAAATCACACTTGCCGACAATACATTAACCATCACAGGTGAAACCAATGTCACCAATGAGCATGAGGAAGAAAAATTCTACCTGCGCGAGCGGCGTGTAGGCAGATTCTCCCGCAGCATCACGCTACCCCTACAAATAAATGCAGATGCCATTGAAGCCAATTGCGAAAACGGTGTCCTTACGCTGACAGTCCCCAAGGCTGAAGCTGTCAAGCCACAACGCATCATGATTAAGAGCAACCAAAAAGTCATTGAGGGGGAAAATCAGCCCGCATAAGAATTGAGACATTGAGCAATCTCGTCTTTACTTAACAAAAGGGTGGAAATGCACATCTGTATTTCCACCCTTTTTTGCTTGACAGACAAATAGATGTTTTACAATTATCTAACTCGATTCTGATACAGATGCAGCATAATTTGTGGGTACATTATGACAATTTAGAGGGAAGGAATGGAGTATAAAGATTACTATCAAACTTTAGGCGTTAGCAAAGATGCTGACGATAAAACTATAAAAAAAGCGTATCGTAAATTAGCCCGCGAATTTCACCCGGATGTCAATCCTAACAACAAAAAAGCCGAGGAAAAATTCAAAGATATTAGTGAAGCTTACGAAGTGCTTTCTGATACCGAAAAACGTCAGAAATATGACCAGTTTGGTTCGCAGTGGCAGCAGTATCAACGCACAGGCGGACGAGCTGATGATTTCGATTGGAGTAGTTGGGGATCCCCAGGTGGACAAACCAGCTACCGCACAGTTAATCCAGAAGAGTTTGAAGAGATGTTTGGTGGCAGCGGCGGCTTTTCTGATTTTTTCAGCACGCTTTTTGGTGGTGCGGCACAACAAAGCCAACAAGGCGGTTTTTCAGGATTTGGCAGGCAAGGCTTCCAATTCCAAAATCAACCACAGCAGGGGCGTGATCTTGAACATAATTTGCAAATCACGCTTGAAGAGGCGTTTCATGGTACACAACGCACTTTACAATGGGAAGACGGCCGTTCCATCACAGCCAAAATCCCACGTGGAGTCAAAAACGGTTCTCGCGTACGTTTAAGCGGTAAAGGCCAACCTGGCACAGCCGGCGCACCCGCCGGACATCTTTACTTGAACATCGAAGTTCTGCCGCATTTCAAATATGAACGCGATGGTGATGATTTGCATATGGCGTTGGATGTGGATTTGTATACGGCCGTACTTGGTGGCAAAACCGATGTGACCACATTCGACAAAACCGTCAAGCTGAATATCCCGGCTGAAACCCAGAACGGCAAAACATTCCGTTTGCGCGGCTTAGGCATGCCCAACCTGCGTGCTCCCGAAAAACGCGGCGACTTATTCGGCAAGGTCAATGTGACCTTACCAAAAAACCTAACGGACAAAGAAAAGGAACTATTCAAAAACCTACGCGACATTCGACATGAAATGTAAGGAGTAACGACAGTTACACGGAGATTCTAGGAGCGTTTGAGGAGCCATCGAAAAACACCATTTCCATTTCTCCGTGAAACTCTGCTTTCCTCCCTGAGGCTCCGTGTTCCTGTCACTAATCAAACAACTATGAGACTAGATAAATTCACCCAAAAAGGACAAGACGCCGTACTCGAAGCCCAGAGCATGGCGGAAACTTATAACCATCCGGCCGTCGAGCCGGAACATTTGTTGATGACCTTACTTGTGCAAGCAGGCGGGGTTGTGCCGGCGATTTTGAAGCGCATTGGCAGCGATCCCACCCTGCTCACACAAGGCATTGAACAAATCTTAAACGGCATGCCACGCGCAACCGGCAGCAGCGTCACAGTCGGGCTGAGCCGCGACTTATCCAATCTGCTCAAGGAAGCTCAAGCAATTGCCAAAAGTATGAAGGATGATTACACCTCTACTGAACATATCCTCATGGCGATGGCGGAACCGAAAGCACCCAAACGTGTGCGCGAATTATTGGCGCGGCATGGCATTGACTACAACAGCATCTTGCAGGCACTCGCCGGCGTGCGCGGATCACAACGAGTCACCAGCCAAAATCCAGAGGCCCAATATGAAGCCCTGGTAAAATACGGCCGTGATCTGACAGCCGAGGCCGAAAAAGGCAAACTCGACCCCGTCATTGGACGCGATGAAGAAATCCGGCGTGTCATTCAAATTTTGAGCCGCCGAACCAAAAACAATCCGGTTTTGATCGGTGAACCCGGTGTGGGCAAAACTGCCATCGCCGAAGGGTTGGCGCAGCGCATTGTGCGTGGTGATGTCCCCCTGGGCTTGAAGGAAAAAAGGTTGGT
>JAGRDI010000620.1 GCA_020432765.1 Anaerolineales bacterium
CGGCCGTATTGTGCGGATTCTGCACCAATAAGCGATGTTGTGCTTAGGTACATTAAGAAGTTGTCAGGTAAATTCATAAACTCGCGCAAAGGCGCAAAGGGAGAGCTTGGCGTCGGCAATCCAGGATTGTACGCGCCTTTGCGCGATAGCCACTGACATCTTTTTTCTGCACCCATTGTGATTTGGCAACTTGTGCAAATCAACTTATGATTTGCCCCATGTATGACCTCACCAGCTGCACCTCGCCAGTCGCACCCAGGCCGCGCTCTACGCCCTCTGCGAAGGGTACGCCTCGCTAGATGACTAAAATACTTGCCCGAATAATTGCTACAGAGAGCACAGAAAGAGATTCAATTAATCAAAGGTTTCTTTTCTTCTGTGGCTATTTTGGGGAATTTTAAGGTGAATAATGTCAGGCTTTAAAGATGAAACTGTGGAGATAATCAGAGTTAATTGGGATGGGCCTTATAGTTGGCCGAAGTATGAAAATGCCAATAATTTGCCATCGCTTCCAAAATTACCCGGTGTTTATTTACAAACCTTTGAATATAAAAACGGATTCTTGATTTATGCGGCAGGCATAACGAGAAGGCAAGTAAAGTCTCGATTTGGCGAACACACACGTAAATATAAAAATGGTGAATATAACGTTTTAGATATTGATGCTATTCAACTCGGTAATCGAAAAGAAGTCTGGCATGGTTGGGACTATGCAAAAAAACATCGATCTGAATTTGAGCAGCGAAAGACACAAATTCTTGAAGCAGTAGAGCAACAGCTGTCTAAATTTCGTATTTTTGTTTCTAAAGGATTAGCGATAGATCGAGATTTACGATTTTTAGAGAGAACGGAAGCTGCTGTCATGTTAACTCTTTATAAACAACTGCCCCCTGTATGTGATTTGCCTGATAAAGGGATGCAACTAATGCCACGTTGGGAATCAGAACGTCCGCTGATTCTTAAAAGTAGCTCTAACCATCATCTACATGGCCTTCCTGATTATTTGGAGATATGACAATTTGCTCTATGAGAGGGCCATTGTTTGTGGATCAACGCGGATGATGCCCTGAACTTGGTCAAAATGTTTGTCGGTGGAGATGATGTGGGTGAGTTGGTGGGTGTGCATAACGGCCGTATTATCCGAATTCTACATAAGCAATAAATGCGGAGTCAATTAAAAGGAGAATATGATGACTTCAAATCAAAATAATAAAAAGAACGAGAAATCCAGCAACAACAAGCTTGGTGCAGGGCTTGCCATTGGCGTAGGTGTAGGGCTTGCTGTTGGCGCCGCATTGGGTAATCCCGGCGCAGGATTGGCGATTGGCATTGCGTTTGGTGTTGGAATTGGCGCAACATTGCAAAAAAAGAATAATGCTGAAGGAAATGACGGTTAGAGTTGAGGATTGGTTATGAAAGCGATGGTCTGGACAAAATACGGATCACCAGATGGGCTTCAGCTCCAAGAGATAGCAAAACCTGTCCCCAACGATGATGAAATCCTGGTACGTATTCATGCCACAAGCGTCACCGCCGGAGACTGCGAGATGCGTCGGCTGCAACTGCCGCTGATGTTGTCCTTCCCCATGCGACTCTATGCAGGTT
>JAGRDI010000621.1 GCA_020432765.1 Anaerolineales bacterium
GGAATTGATTTTTCTACCTCTTTTTCTTTTGAAAATCGCCCGTTTATGATTATGTACAGGTTTTCTTCGGAATCCAAATTGATGATTATAAAGCAGAATATCGAGCCAGTTGGGTAACATTTTATGGACGTTTTTAACTTACGCAACACCCTGATCAATGCCTATACCACTTATATAAAAAGCTTTATCACGATCCAAGATACACAAATTGAGAGTCGCGTTGAGCATGAATTGGGAAGTGGTGTTCTTTGGCCAGATCCCTTGATTCAACTTAACCCTAATTTTGAGCCGGGTGAATGGATTAATGACTTAGTTGATGATGGCGTGTTGGACGCAACCAACAAACAGATTTTTCGATTGGATAAAGAGAAAAATCCAAGTGGAAAATCAATGCGGCTGCATAAACATCAATCTGATGCGGTCAAAGCTGCTCGGTCGGGGGATAATTATGTCTTAACCACAGGTACGGGTTCTGGTAAAAGTTTAGTTGGAAATGTTTGAGGAAACGGCCGATGAGGCTGTTGTGCATGCTATAAAAGCATTGAGGGAAGGAGGTTTGTAAGTGACAACAATCTGTTCACGCTGTGGAACAACGATCCATGATAAGAAGAATCCAACTTGTTACAACTGCCTGCGCATTGAAAATGAACGAAAACGGTTTGGACAGCGTGGGTTGTCTAGTCCATATGTTAACAAAATGCCACCATCTGCAGCGATGTCGTCATCTGCCCTAAAGCCAGCAGTAATACCACCTAAGAAGCCTGCTGAAAAAGTGGTGATTATTAGTCGGAGGAAGCAAAGAATCGCACTAAATGAATTGTTGAAAGATTTGTATGGTTCTACACGCTATCTGAGTGATATTTTACGTGAAGGTCAACTGTCTCCCTCCCAAATTTCCAAACTGAAACAAACGCATTTGCCACAATATTTGGATAAGCTCATTGAAGAGGTGTTGGCATTTTGGAAGAAAAAGTTGCGTTGGCAAGAGGTTGAAATGTTGCGCACAAAGTATGCTTTGGATGGTAAGCCCGTACCACAAAAAGAGTCGCTGATGAAGCAGTTTGATTTATCATGGAATCAGATTGATAAATTCCGTGAAGCGGGATTGCGCCGCCTGCGTAGTGGCAGTTACATTGCCTTTTTTGAAAACATTGTAGTTAAGGTAGCCAGATTAACGCTCACTCAATAAATCAGATTCTTTGACAAAATATCCACTGCCGATTTAAGCGACTGTACAAATACTAGGGGAAAATGCGCGAGTCTCGTTTGAGGATACTATTGGTTGTTAGTTTGGAGGAAAGGTCTACGGATATGGATGATTTGGAGGCTGGAAGTTTGTATCTGGTTGATCGCGATGGAAGCCTGTTTTTGTTACGGCCGTATTTGACCCGTCGTGAATGCACTTTTTGTGGACAGTGGGAGCTGTTTTTTCTGGATAAATATGATCGTGGAGCGGGGGTTTGTACGGTCAAGAGCTTGGAAAAAGGGCATACGATTGAGGATGATGAGGTAACGGCCGTTTTTCGGCATGTGGGTATGATTTTGCCATGAATGCCACGAATGAAGAAGCATGAATGAATTCATGGCCTGTTATTGGAAACGTGTTTAAACACGTTTTTTATGTTAGACGCCGAATTCATTCGGTGACATGAACTAAGAATCGTGGACACTTGATTCGGCCGGAAATGGAACCGCGACTATTTGCTTATTTGGTACGCAAGGCATCTGAGTTAGGTGTCTATGTGTATGCGATAAATGGCTGGTATGATCACGTGCATCTGATCGTGGCAATTCCGCCAAAACATGCCGTGGCTTATGTCGTCAAATGTTTGAAAGGTGCCAGTTCACATGACCTCAACCATGCGGTTCAGCTCGATTACCAGTTCGCCTGGCAGCGTGGTTATGGCGCATTGAGTTTAGGTGAGCGCCAACGACCACAGGCAGAGGCGTATGTTCAAAACCAGAAACAGCATCATGTGCAAGAGAGCGCTAATTCCTGGCTGGAACGTTATGCCGAATTGGATGAAGGACCGCCGGAGATAGGTATAATGGTAGATAATGTACCCGCGGTTTTGCGTGAACAACCGTCGGTGTATGTGGTATATGGTCATGAATATGGATTGGACAAATTTCCTTTTTAGCCATGAATGAATTCATAGCCTGTTATTGGAAACGTATTTAAACACGTTTTTTATGCGACTCATTTGGCGAACACTTGGCAGACACAGAGATAAAATAATGGATTATGTCATCGTTCTTAGCTGTTTATTTCTGATCGG
>JAGRDI010000622.1 GCA_020432765.1 Anaerolineales bacterium
GGCCGATGCCAACAAATGAATAAAGATTGTAGGTCGGATTAACAATCCAATTTACATAGGGGCGGTTCCATTACCTGATCCTGTTAGCGTCGTTTAAGAAAGTTTGCAAGTAAAGACATATACGTAGCAGAAAATCTTTCTGTTCCTTTATGTCCGCGTTTATACCTTTTTCCAAACACTACCTTGGGGAAAGGCAGTGCCTAAGCACACCAGTCCGATCTTTACCGGCCACTGGACACTGGCGTTTTTTATTCTACTAGAGAAGACTTATCAGGTTTTATGAATAATTTGGTCACATTTCACTCGTGGTGGAAACCTGACAAGTCTAGAATTTGCCAGACTCCAGCAGCCAGTTTAGCATTTTGTGTCATAGAGGGGGATTTATGCACACAACGACCGGTCAACCGTCCAGTAAGTTTCTCAACAAATCTGACCCAACATCTGCTATCCGCTGCCGCATAGGTCCTATCCTGCGGCGCTTCTTAGATATGTCAGCCGCAGTTTGTGGCTTGCTGCTGCTTGCACCGCTGTTTTTATACATTAGCGTGCTAATCAAACGTGATACGCCTGGCCCCATCTTTTATTGGGGGCCGCGTATAGGCAGAGGAGGCAGCCCATTTGATATCCTGAAATTCCGCACCATGTATGAACGGCCGCAAAGTTATGACGGCCCCAAAATAACCGGCAGCGGCGACCCGCGCATTACGGCCGTTGGCCAGTGGCTGCGTGACACCAAACTCAATGAACTGCCCCAATTGTGGAACGTCCTCAAAGGGGAAATGAGCCTCGTCGGGCCACGCCCAGAGGACCCCGCTTATGTCGTCCATTGGCCAGCAGAAACGCAGGAGTTACTGCTCAAGGTACGTCCAGGCATCACCAGCCCAGCCTCTATTCTCTATCGCGATGAAGAAAAAATGTTGGACGCCGAAGCCGTGCAGGCAGATTATTTGCGTGACATTTTGCCTTCCAAGCTGCGGATTGATTCACTCTATGTGCGCCATCATCGTTCAGTCATCAATGATATCGACATCATTTTCTGGACACTCATCACGCTTTTGCCGCGCTTAAAGCAAAAACGTGTGCCGCCTCACTTGCTTTTTTGGGGGCCGTTGTCGCGCCTGACGAGCCGCTATTTTTCCTGGTTCTTTATTGATGTGTTAGTTGCATTTGCGGCTGTCGGGGCGGCTGGTTTGTTTTGGCGCTTGGCCGATCCACTCGATGTAGGGATTAGGGCGGCGGTTTTACACGCTTTTCTGGGCGCACTTATTTTCAGTCTGATCAATATGCTGTTCGGATTGGCGCGTATCATCTGGTCCGCAGCGACACCCGGTTATGTGCTGGCGTTATTTGGATCGACAGCTTTAGCGACGGCGGTTTTGCTGTTCATCAATGCGCGACTGCCACCCCCCCTGCCACGCGGTGTGCTGATTTTGACTGGTATCCTGGCCTGGTCTGGTTTTGTGCTGGTGCGTTATCGTACACGACTCTTGTCAGGTGCTGCGCAGCATTGGTTAAACATGCGTCCGACAACGGCCGTTTACGGCGAACGTGTCCTTATTATTGGTGCTGGCAATGTGGGCTGTTTTGCTGCCTCTATTTTGCGCAGTGGACAACTCCTGCCGAAAGCGTTTAGTGTCATTGGCATGGTCGACGATGATCCGCACAAAATTGGCGCCCAATTAGGCGATTATCGCGTTGTGGGCGACACAGCGGCAATCCCGCACCTGACACAACAATACGACATTGGTCTGCTTGTATTTGCTATTGCGGAACTGGCAGCGGAGGAGCGTAAGCGCATATTGGCATTATGCTGCCAGACCTCGATACGCATCATCCAAATGTCCGATATCGTCTATGACCTGAAAGCGCGATTTTTGAATCAGCCAGTGCTGATGTTTAGTAATGGCAGCGCAACAGATCAAATCCAGAACTTTATTAAAGAAGTCGATGATTTATTGGCCTCTGGGCAATTTGACCAGGCGCGTGAACGGCTGCAAGTGGTAAAGCAGTTGTTGGCGCTTGAATCGAGCTAAGCATTAATCATAGTAATCTTATCCTTAAGATCGGAAGGTTAAATTACAAAAGTAGGAATATTAGCCAGTAGTGGAGGTGCACGTTTGGTGCCCACACTCAAGATTTGGGAAGCTTGCAGGATCGATTTTTGCCATGAACTAAACTGGCCTTTATACCCAAAAACGAGTTTAATGGCCGTTGCTGAAGTTATTATTGCGATGCGTATGGCATTATAGGGTGTCCTTATGGAATTACACTTAATCATCACATTAATCAGACGCTGGGCATGGCTGCTCATCCTGGGTGCGATTGTAGGCGTTGGCGCGGGCTTCCTGTATAGCAATTATCAAGAGCCGGTTTATGAAACTACGACCAAAGTACTCGTCATGGGCAATCCGACGCAGGACATATCCAACATTAATAATTTTGATGCCTATGAAATGGTCGATACGTTCATCGAGCTGCTGCAAGCCAAGCCGGTTCTTGAACGCACCAGCGAGCTGCTAGGATACGAGATTCATGCCGGACAAATCAAAGCCAAAGCTATAGATTATACGCGTTTGATGGTTATTACCGTGCAGGATGGTGATCCGCAGCGTGCAGCAGCTATCGCCAATCAACTGGTTGATGTACTTATTCATTATAATGATTCCTTGCAGACGGATCGTTTTGCGGCTTCGGAAGAGAGTTTACAAGCGCAGATCAACCAGGTCGAATCACAGATCAACCAGGTTCAGGCCAATATAACCCAAGGCAACAGTGGTGAAAATGCCAATTTGACACAGCAATTGGTAGAACAAGAAACCGAGTTAGCACAAAATATCGCTGCCGCGCAGGCTGAAATCATCCAAATAGAAGCAGAGTTGTCCCGTCTGGAAACCGATCCGACCACTTTTCTTGCGCCTACCGAGCAAGCGCGTTTGCAAGCTAAACAGGCTGAGTTGGCTGAACGACGTTTTACACTCGATCTTGAACAAAATAGTTACAACAGCCGCTTGTCCTTAGGGAGTCAACGCAATGAGGAGACAGAGCAATCCTTGCTGGCCATACAAGCGCAGATTTCTGACCTGGAAAATGAAATCAAAGCCTTGAAAAATCCCGTGGAATTAGACGGCCGTTTAAGGACATTGCGTACGCAGTTGGCCGGGCTCCAATTTGCCTTAACATTGGATGAACAACGTTATCAACAACTCTTATCAGCAATGGAAAATGGCAGTGGGCAATCATCGAATCAACTCAATCAAGATCAATCCACATTAAACCTTTATCAAGGTATTTACTCCGAACTACTAAACACTTATGAATCGGTACGTCTGGCACGACTGCAAAATACGCCCAACATCGTGCATGTTGAAGAAGCATCTGCACCACATACGCCTATCCAACCACGCCCACTTACCAATATGATGTTAGGTGCCGCCGTAGGTTTGATTGTGATGGGGGGCATAGCCTTTCTGATTGAATACCTCGATAATACAATTAAAACGCCAGATGATGTTGGACGTGCCTTACAACTGCCCGTGATCGGTTTTGTTACTACGGTTGATAAACTGAGCAAAAATGGCAGTTCACAGATTTATGTGGCTGAGGAACCGCGTTCGCCGGTGGCTGAGGCATTTCGTGGTTTGCGTACCAATCTGGAGTATGCAGGTGTTGACAAACCTTTAAAAACAATCCTGGTGACCAGTGCCGGCGCCGGGGAGGGCAAAACGACCGTTGCCAGCAACCTGGCTGTGGTGATGGCGCAGCGTTACAAAAATGTATTACTGCTGGAGTGTGATTTACGTCGACCGCGTATCCATAGGGTAACAAGCCTGGCTAATCGGACGGGGTTAGTAGACCTGTTTGTCTATCAAACGGCAATCGACGATATCGCCCAGAGCGCCGGCGTCAAAGGGTTGTCTGTGATTAGTAGTGGCAGCTTACCACCGAATCCAGCTGAACTGCTTGGCTCGGAAAAAATGAACCAACTGCTAACAGCCTTCACTGATCAATATGATATGGTGATTATTGACAGCCCGCCGCTGATTGTCTCCGATGCTGCTGTGCTGGCAGCGAGGGTAGATGGCGTCCTGTTGGTTTTAGAGCCGGGCCGTACGGAAATTGGTGCTGCCAGCGCATCTGTTGAGCAGCTAAGGCGCGTTAACGCCAATGTGTTGGGTGTTGTTTTTAACCGCATGCCTAAGAAACGACCCGGCTATTACACTGGTTACTCCTATTATTATGATCAATATTATCAGCCTTATGGCTATAAAGAGGATGGACGCTTAGAGACCAAACAAAAGCAGGGCCACAGCCGGCATGGTCGCTTTGCACGTCTGAGTACATTTTTGGGTCGCTCAAAACCGGAGTCATTTGATCAACAACCAGAAGCAGGAAAATCCTAACTGCAATATTTTGACTTTTCCACACGATTTTCCTCATCGGAGTAGACAGATGTAACCTTGCAAAGTCACATCTGTCTACTCCGTTTTTTGTTTTACATTTGAATGAATTACAATTGCGAATATTGACATGGGTCAGACATGAAGTGTTCAAATTTCAAGGCATTATCTTGAAGTCTCGTTGTAATACTAGATGGCAATTATTAATCAACACAAAAGGGGAAATTTATGACATTTCCATCTCGACAGCATGTTACTGTGCCTGAGCATGTTTTGTTCCGTGAATTAAAGGGCGAAGCGGTACTGCTTAACCTGGTTAACGAGTGTTATTTTGGTTTGGATGCAATGGGCACGACGATGTGGCAGAAGCTTACAACCCAATCAACTGTGCAAGAAGCATACGAGGTGCTGTTGAGTAGTTATGCTGTAGCACCTGATGTGTTACAAACGGATATCACCAGATTAATAACAGAATTGGTCGAAAATGGCTTGTTGGAACTGTCTGATGGCTGAATGGATGAGCCGCTGGCAAAAATGGCAGCAGCTTGCCTGGTTTGAGCGCTGGTTACTGTTGCAGGCGCTTTTTTTGCTGGCTTTGCTGGTTGTGGCACTGCATTTGTTCGCTTTCAACCGGGTGTATGTGCTTTTGTCACGGCCGTTACCTCCCTCACTCAGACCAAACAACACTTATCGCTTAAAACGGGCGCAGACAACTGCCGCTTTAGTACAGTCCGCAGTCTATCTGCTGCCCTTCCCTGTGACCTGTTTACCACATGCATTGGCATTGTGGTACTTGCTGCGCCGCCAGGGCATTGCTGGCAAATTACAGATTGGTGTGCAAAAAAACGCAGATGAATTTGCGGCACATGCCTGGGTTGAATATGGGGGTGTTGTCCTCAATGACAGTGCGGATGTTGGTCAAAGATTTATACCCTTTGACGTAATGACA